>CAJLFL010000216.1 GCA_905205855.1 uncultured Eubacteriales bacterium
CTTAAAATTTATTATGCAACGCAGGCAGGAACAAAGCCGCCGACATTCGTATTGTTTGTAAATAATGCTGAACTTGCGCATTATTCATATATAAGGTATCTGGAAAATCAGCTGCGCGCCAAGTTTGGGTTTGAAGGTACTCCGATAAAATTTATAATAAGAGAAAAGAATAAAAAGGATTAAAGAATTATGAAAACACTGTTATTGGTCACATTTATACAAGCATATCTGATAGGCAGTATAAGCACCGCAATACTCATAGGCAGAATAATTGCCGGAGATGATATACGCTCACACGGAAGCGGTAATGCGGGAGCAACAAATGCCCTGCGTACATACGGAAAAAAGGCAGCCGCATTTGTTACTTTGGGCGATTGCTTTAAAGCGGCTGCTGCAATTCTGATAGGAATACTTATTGCAAAGCTCAGCGGAGCAGAAAGCAACCGTATGTTCATATATTTAGCTTCCTTCGGAGCGGTTTTGGGACATAACTTTCCTTTGTATTTTAAATTCCGCGGAGGAAAGGGTATTTTGGTATCGGTTGTCGGAATATTTTTTACGGATTGGCGCATAGGAATAATTGTACTGGCTGCCTCAATAGCTGTTATGGCTGTCAGCCGTTATGTGTCTTTGGGAAGTGTTTTCGGAGCAGCGCTTTTCGCGGTACTGGTTCCGATTTTTCATAAGGGTGATACCGCATTTATTATTTATGCCGTATTACTTGCCGCTCTGGCGATAATCAAGCACAGAAGCAATATTATAAGACTTGTGCACGGCGAGGAAAACAAGCTTGGTTCAAAAAAATCTTAAAGGATAAGGAGTAATCATTATGTCTAAAATAAGCGTTATCGGTTCCGGAGGTTGGGGAACGGCAATAGCGGTTATGCTGAGTGAGAACGGACATGATATAACCTTGTGGTCATATCTTAAAGAGGAAAGTGAAAATCTGAAGAAAAATAAGGAGAATATACCGTTTCTTCCGGGTATCAAGCTTCCTGACAGTATTTGTTATACTTATAAGATAGAGGATTGCGTTAATGCAGAGCTTATAATAACGGCTGTGCCGTCACACGCTATGCGGAATACTGCCAAAGCATTGGCGGCTGCAGGAATAAAGGACAGCAGTATTATACTTAATATCTCCAAAGGACTGGAGGAGAAAACATATCTTACAATGTCGGGCGTGCTGAAAGCAGAACTTCCGAATTGTAATATAGCCGTGATGTCCGGGCCGAGCCATGCGGAGGAGGTATCGAGAAAAATACCTACCACAAATGTGGTTGCCGCCTCTGATGAAGTGACAGCAAATAAAATACAGGATATTATGATGAATCCAAACTTCAGAATTTATACAAATCCCGATATACTCGGTGTGGAGCTTGGAGGATCTTTAAAAAATGTAATTGCTTTGTGCGCCGGTATTCTGGATGGAATGGGACTTGGTGATAATACAAAGGCGGCGCTTATGACACGCGGAATAGTTGAGATTTCAAGGCTTGGCGTTGCAATGGGGGCGTCTGAACAAACCTTTAACGGTTTGTCAGGTATAGGAGATTTAATAGTAACGTGCACAAGTATGCATTCCAGAAACCGCCGCGCGGGAATACTGATAGGCAAGGGCAAAACTCCGGAAGAAGCTCAGAATGAGGTAAATATGGTTGTGGAAGGCGTTAAAACCTGCAGAGCGGCATATGAGCTTTCAAATAAGCTTGGCGTTGAGATGCCTATTGTAAATGAGGCTTATAAAGTATTATTTGAAAACAAGAGCCCTGCAGAGGCGGTTAAATGCCTTATGGGCAGAGATAAAAAGCATGAGAGTGAAAAGATGTTTTTGGCTATGGGATAAAGTAAAGGTGTGCGTATGCACATCTTTATTTATGCTTCATTTTCTGGTATACCTTTGGCGGCATACCTGTTATTTTTTTGAACGCGGACTGAAAGCTTTTTAAGTCGGTATATCCAACCATTTCAGCAATTTCGCTTACCTTTTTATCAGAATTTAAAAGCAGACGGCAGCTGCTTTCTATTCGTTTTTTTTGCAGAAATTCAGCAAAAACAACTCCGGTTTCCTTCTTAAACAGCCGGCTGAGATATGCCGTGCTGTAGTTAAGCCTTTTGCTTATATCTATCGGACAGAGTGACAGATGTCATATAGTTATTGTTTATTTCTTCTAAGATTTGCTGCGTGCATGGATGCCCGGGAACATTGCCGGTATCTGTCAGCTTGCGCAGTATAAGTATTATGATTTCAATAAGCTCACATCTCAAAAGCTCACCATAACCGGGGCTGCGCCTTATATATTCGTTTTCCATTTCCGTTATCTTATTTAAAATAACTTTATTCTCATCATGAAAGATGGTTTCCTGAGGAAAATTGACAGGGAAATTACGGAATTTAATGAGATAATGCTCCAGAATCTGACCAAAGCTTCTGCAATCGGATAATATAGGATCTACAAACCGCGGAGTAAATAAAACATTGAAAATTGTAATTGTTTCGCATTCACACATTTTATAGCTATGGCTGCCCGAAAAATCTATTAAAAAAATATCTCCGGGGTTTACAATGCTGCTTTGACCGTTTATCGTGTGTATTGCACTGCCCTCTGCGATATATACAAGCTCTAAAAAATCATGAGTATGCGCATCTAAATTGCCTTGCTTATAACGCATAATATTTATTTCTGTTCCGGGCGTTGAATTAAAGTGTGTGTTTATCATGTCAGTCACTCCTTAAATTTTATTGTAAATTAACCGCTGCTGTTTGTCAAGTCAAAAATCCCCCTTAAAAGTAGAAAAATAACGGGTAGAATTTTGTATAAGCAATGATATAATTAGATTTAACAGGTTGGAGTTTAAAGGAGGAATATCAATGCTGTATAAAAAGAATGTATCGGAAAGCTTAGATAAAGAGTTGTTCGCAAATCCGACATCTGAATACAGAGGAGCACCGTTCTGGGCGTGGAACTGCAGGCTGAATAAGGAGGCTTTGCTCAGACAAATAGAATACCTGAAAGAAATGGGCTTTGGCGGATTTCATATGCATTCGCGTACCGGAATGGCAACTGAATATCTTTCTGATGAGTTTATGGACTTAATTGATGCCTGCGCAGAAAAGGCAGAGAAAGAGGAGATGCTTGCGTGGCTGTATGACGAGGACAGATGGCCCTCCGGAGCAGCAGGAGGATTGGTTACCAAAAATCCTCGTTTCCGCGCACGTATGCTTTTATTTACCGTAAAGCCGAGAGAGGATGCGGAAAGCTTTGAGGAGGCGGTTAAAAACGGCGGTACAGCGTGGCTGGCATGCTATGACGTATTGCTTGATGCGGTTGCTCTGACA
>CAJLFL010000217.1 GCA_905205855.1 uncultured Eubacteriales bacterium
GAAGCTTTTCCATGAACGGCAGAGAGAACGATTATACCTGGGCGGGACCGTATCTGCACAGCCGACAGGTCGTTGTGGTCAATTCCTCAAGCGGCATACATACTTTTGCAGATCTGAACGGAAAAAACATTGCCGTTCAGAATGCATCAAAGCCGGAAAAGCTTTTCTTAACGGACTCGGTTGACGGTGTCTGCGTAAATAAGGTGTACAGTTTTCCGAGCATGACCAATGTATTTGCCGCACTGAAAAAAGGATATGTTGACGCGGCAGCGGGACACGAAACGGCTTTCCGCGATTATATGAGGAACATAAACGGCGATTTTCGCATTATCGACGGCGTTCTGCTTGCTTCAGAGCTTGGAGTGGCTTTCAAAAAGGACGCAGATAACAAAACTGTCGGGGAGCTGTCTGCCGTTTTAGATGAAATGCGCTGCGACGGAACGATCAAGAGCATTATCGAAAAATACGATATAGACGCAGACTATGCACTTAATGGAGGTTTGAGCAGTGAAAAATAATCCGTTTATATTTGTAAAGCAAAATTATTTTTTGGTAACGTTTCTCATTCTCATAGGTATTGTTCTTTTGACGGGAGCGCTTTGCTTCAGCATTCCGTACAGTCTGAACGAGGCGCACGACACAATGGAGCGAAACATAAGCGATCTTAAAAAGCAGTGCAGTGATTACAGCGATTTTCTCGCCACGGACGAAACAAAAAGTCTCGTGCGCCTGACAGAACAGGCGGAAGGTATCGGTGCGGATCTTCCGCTGCTTGCGGAAAACATAAGAAACGATTTTTTGAAACAGTATTGCAACAGCCAAAGACTTGATTGTATTTTGTTACTGGACGGCAATCTGAAACCGGATTTGGTATATTCCCCGATTGCGATGAGTTACGGCGACTGGGAAGATGAAATCGAATGGTCTGCCGTTTCCGCTATACTTGATTTTCCGAAAAAAATTTATGCGGCAAGAATTAAACAAGACGGCGTAACATACGACATTGCCGCTGCGGCAAGGCATGACGAAAAAGGTCTTGTTTTCTGTGTAATCCGGCAGAATGATGAGTTGCTGGGTTTTCACCGTTCTTCTGTCAGCAACCTTTTGGCTGCAAACGAAACCAATTTACGGGGTTCCCTGTTTATCACGGAGGGTGATGCAATCATCGCTTCCAACACCAAGGACAGCGGTTCGAAAAAATCCGATGTTGCGGAGCTTTCCTGCATAGATACAGCCCAAAAAGGAACGAATTTTATCCGTTTTCGCAGCGGCAGACAGCTTTATTACGGCGGCAGCGCAAGATACCGCAATTACGATATTTACGCTTTTTATCCGGCTGAAACCATTTTCATCCCCTGCGGAGTTACCATACTTGTTGTAATTTGTATTTATTTTTTGTTTGCCTTTCTTATAATAATTCTGCATATACGAATGAAAAACAACCACAACCGCGAAGCTGCAAAACAATATGAAATTATACAGGCAATCAGTCACGTTTACATTATGACTGTTTTAGTAGATTTAAAAAACGAAAAATACGTCTTGCTGAAACGACCGGATAATTGCGATAATGTTCCCGATACCGGTTCGATAAACGACGATACACGGGATAACTTTTTCCGTCATATAGGCAAAAAATATCGGGACGGATTTTTGCATTTTTACGAAATATCAACCTTAAACGCACGGCTTAACACGGATGAATATATCGAATATGATTACAGGGATGTCAACGGTGAATGGCTTAACGATAAAATCATTCCGCATAAATTCGATGAAAACGGTTCGATTGTCACATTTATTCTGGCACGAAAGAGCATAAACGCACAGAAAAAATCCGAGCTTGAATATCAGCAAAGGCTTGAAAAGGCAATACGGAATGAGCAGGCGGCAAACCAAAGCAAGACGGAATTTCTCCGCCGTATAAGCCACGACATACGCACACCAATCAACGTAATACTCGGAATGTTGGAAATTGCAGACAGGAACAAATCCGATATAAAGGTTTTGGCAGAGTGCCGCGGTAAGTCGCGTATGGCGGCGGAATATCTTCTTGATCTTGTCAACGATATTCTCACATTAAATAAAATAGACTCCGACAATGCCACCGAAACTGACATAAAGTCCGTTTTCAGCCTTGACGAGGAGGTTCGGAATATGACCCTGCTGACAGATGAGCGTGCGAAAGCGAGAAGAATAAAGTTAGAGCTGCTTCACCTTGACACCGGAGATAAGATGCTTGTCGGAAATTCGCTGTATCTGCGGCAGATAATGATGAATATTATCACAAATGCAATCAAATACAACAAAGAAAACGGAACGGTAAAAATTTCGGTCAGCGAAACACCGAGCAAAAGCAATGCCGGATTTGCCGATGTCCGCTTTGTCTGCGAAGATAACGGCATCGGTATGAGCAAGGAATTTCAGAAAAAGATGTTTGAGCCCTTTGCTCAAGAAAACGATTTCGTTATCAGCAGCTCCGGCGGAGTCGGTCTGGGACTGCCCATCGTCCAAAAGCTGGTGAAAAAGCTCGGCGGCGAAATCAACGTGGAAAGCGAGAAGGACAAGGGCACGAAGTTTGAAATAACAATTCCGTATAAATATTCCGAAGCTCAGACGGGAAAAATAAGTATGCAGGGCAGTTCTGCGTCAATCGAAGGTCTTACCGTACTCTTGGCAGAGGATAACGAACTGAATATGGAAATTGCCGAGTATATCCTAACTGACGCCGGCGCAAATGTAATCAGAGCGTATAACGGCAAGGAGGCATTTGAAATATTTAAAAACTCCGAGCCGGACACAATAAACGTTGTTTTGACCGATGTTTCGATGCCGTTTATGGACGGTTTGGAGGAAACGCGAAAAATCCGCTCGCTTGACAGAGCCGACGCAAAAACGGTTCCGATTATAGCCATGACGGCAAATTTGTTTGACACCGACAAAAAAGCCTGTGCCGATGCCGGAATGACAGGATTTGTTCCGAAACCGCTTAATATAAGTGAATTGCTTTGCACAATATCAAAACAAGCATCAAATCGGGAATAAAAAACGTTCGGTCAGAGATTTCGCATCTTTGTACCGAACGTTTTTTATGTATTACTAAAATACTGCTTAATACAGCAAATATTCCGTTGTATTGTAGCAAAAGGAGTGTTTTAATGGAAAAACAAACAATCAGTGTACATGAATTATCCATACCCTTGGAAATCAGCTTGACTAAAGCTTATGCTTTGGTAAAGACTGAAGGATTTCCCGCTATACATACAAAAGGATACTTCTTTTTAGACATTGACAGACGCAGTGTAAATGATTACGTAATATACATTTAAAAATTG
>CAJLFL010000218.1 GCA_905205855.1 uncultured Eubacteriales bacterium
CTTGACGAAGCAAAAGAAGCGGTTCTTCATACAGATATGCTGTTGTCCTCAAAAAAGCATATTTTATGTTTTCTTCAAAGCTTTTATCGGATTGAATCTGCTGCAAATATAAAGCCGTACCGCCGAAAGCTCCGTAAAGCATCAGCTTTTCTTCATCCGAAAAGCCGTCAAGCAGCCGCAAGCTTGTATGGTAATCAAAGGATTTCATATGAAGCTGACCGGTTCTGCGCCCGAACAGCGGGCTTTTTGAACTCAAAACCTCTTTTTCCATAAATCCCATATAACTTCCGCAAAGAATGATAAAAAGATTTCCGTACTGAAGCCTATGGTCGACCAAATGCTGAAGTTCGGATAATAATGCCTTATTTTTTTTTACCAAATACGGAAATTCATCAAAGACAAGAATCAGTCTTTTATCCTTTTGCCTGTCATTTATATATGTCAGTGCATTCGCCCATGATGAAAATGGTTCAAGTGTATTTTCGCCGTAAAATTGAAACACCTGACCCGAAAATTTTTCAAGATTTAATTTGTTGTTACTTTGTTCTGCAGAATAAAAGATAGCATCTTTATTTTTGCAAAATTCGTTTATAAGAGTTGTTTTTCCTACACGCCTGCGTCCATAAAGCACAAATAATTGAAATTTATCTTGGTTATACATATCATTAAGGTCTGAAAGCTCTTTTTCTCTGCCTATAAACACAACATCGCCTCCGTGTCACAATTAACTTTTGAGTTATTAACTTTCAAGTTAATTATAATACATTTTGTTTAATTTGTCAAGTGCTACCGCAATATTTAATGCACAGAAATTTACAAACAAAAAAATAACGGCTGTATTTCAAGCCGTTATCCATACAAATAGATTGAATCGAATGATTGCGGATTGGCAGCCGTTTGTTTCGGTTTTGAAGCCGTACTATTCTTCAAGACAGAAAAATAATACGCCGAAAGCCATGCCTCATAATGAGTTTTAGTCATCAGCAACAACTCGCTGAGCGAATCAAAAGTCATACTGACTGCTACATGATTTTCGGGCTTGTTACCGAATCTCGGAACAATTAGCCCTTTTTCATTTTCTTCGCCCGATCCGCTGTCCGCAACAAAGAGAATATCGCATTTACTGCCGCAGATAATCTGCGCTGTTCTTGAAAGGCTCTTACCATCCGGGCGTGATTTACCCATCTTTCTAAGCTTTTCAGCCGATGTTCCGCCCAAGCACTGATATAGGGGCGAATTGTCCGAAGATTTCTTCTTATTCCGAAACATATATTTCAGTTCTCCGCAGAACAACTTTCGGCATAATTCCAACAACTCCTCAACGGATATGTAGATGTTAATTCTGGTCGTCTGGCGACTACCGGAGGGCTTGCTCATATCATACGAAGCAAAGCCGAAATGAGCTTTTCCGATAGCAAAACTGTCATTTAAGCTTTCGACAAAACAGTTTTTAGCGTCTTTGCGAATAATCTGATTATTTTTATAATCTTCCGACATAAAAGTTCCTCTTGTGATTTTGGATTTGTTTGTGTCCATTTCATTATATCACACTTTTTTCTGTCCATCAAATCTGAGAAGACGGCAGATGTGTTACATTCCGGCATATTTTCATTCAAAACGAGTTTGAACAAAAATATGTCGGCAAAAAATATACGGAAACAGCCCAAAATATGTTATAGTTAAGTTAGCATACCAAACTATCACAAAGCGAGGTTTCCGTATATGAATACTATAACACAAACTATGAAGTTTAGGCAAGCAATAATTGAATATTCTTTTAAAAACGGTGTAACTAACGTCACCGCCAAGTTAAGTACCATACGGCAAGTATAACTCTTTTATCCGGTTTGCTCATAGGATCAATCGCAAAATAATATCCGTCACCGATTTCCGATATTCTGAGCTGCCGTTTTAGATTATTTATAATCTTTTTCGCCGTATCGGGCGGCTTTTGCAGCATTTGAATTATTTGCTTTCTTGGCAATGTTCCATACCGGGACAGCCACTTTACCACATATTTTTATCTTCCAACCGCATTTTTATCACCTCCTGTTTGCATAAAAAAACAGCGTTCTGCATAGAGGTGCATACGCTGTTTTGATATTATTTTGTTTTAAAATTCGTTGCTTAAAAGAAAATCTGCAATGTGCATCGTTTTAATTCCCTCATAATTTCCGCCGGCAAAGATGTCGGTTGTCAGAAGATATTTAGGATAATTATCGTGGATTTCAAGCAGTCTGTTGTATTCGCGGTGCTCTGTTTCCGGACTATTCATTTCCTTTGTTACCTGAACATAAAGCTTATTTGACTGCTTCTCACCAATAAAATCTATTTCTCCATCGCGTGTTTTTCCTATATAAACGGTATATCCGCGTCTTCGCAATTCCAAATAGACAATGTTTTCAAGCATAGCAGCAATCGAGGTTTGCGTATATCCGAGAACACTGTATCGCAGAGCAGAATCGGCAATATAAAACTTTTCTTGTGTTTTTAGGAGTTCTTTTCCTTGAATATCATATCGGGAACAGCGGTGGAGTATATATGCGCTTTCAAGTTTTTCAAGATAGCTGTACACCGTTTCATTGTCTATGGTTCTGCGTTCGGATTTTAAATAATCCGATATTGATTTAGCTGAAAAGGGTTTACCGACATTGTCAAAAACAAATTTCACAATTCTTTCAAGCTGATCCACCTTACGAACCTGATTTCGCTTGACAATATCCGAATAAACAGTTGAATTATATATGTCCTTTACAATCGTATATATTTCATCTTCGGAATACTTTTGCAAATGTGTTGCGGGAAAACCGCCCAACTTTATATATTCGGCAAGCTCATCTTTCGGCTCCTTTACATCTGAATACACCTTTTTAAAAGTCAGATATTCAGCAAACGACAATGTATATATACGAAAGGCAATATATCGTCCCGTCAAATAGGTTTCAATCTCGGACGACATCATTCGAGAGTTTGAACCGGTAACATAGATATCAACATCATAATCCGCCGCAAGCGAATTAACAACTTTTTCCCAGTGCCTTACTTCCTGCACCTCATCTAAAAAAAGATATGTTTTCTTATTGCTGCAAAGCTTGCTTTTAAATTTTGTAAACATTTCCTTTGCAGACATATCCTCATATTCCATTGAATCAAAACGATAGCTTAGAATTTGTTCTTCCGAAACCCCTTGTTTTTTTAATTCTTCCATTATCATTTTCAGAATATTGGATTTTACGCCGCGCCTTTTGCCGTTTAGAACTTTGACATACGGTGTGTTTGTAT
>CAJLFL010000219.1 GCA_905205855.1 uncultured Eubacteriales bacterium
ATCAGGCATTTTTTTAAGCGCAGAGATTTTAAACTGTTTATCGGATGTTTTACCAATATTAAAGGGCATCCTTAAATGGATACCCTTTGATATTATTTACTTTACGGCAGTATAAAATCTTTGCAAAACAGCTGCCGCTTCCGCTCTTGTTGTATTGTTTTTTGGATTAAACATATTCATGTCATCACCTGTCATTACTCCCTTTAGCTTACAGTACATAACCGCCTCTGACGCCCAATCTGAAATCTCTGCCGCATCGCCGTAGTCAAGATGTACTGCCCACGCGCCGTCAGGCTTATTGCCTTTATACCGGGCATATCTGAAAATGATTGCGGCAATTTGCTCGCGCGTTATACTGTTATCCGGCTCAAAGGCCGTTTCGGTCATTCCCTTAACGATTTCCTTGTCTGCCGCCCAGCGCAATGCCTCTGAATAATATTCATTTTGACCGGAGTCGGTAAACGGCAGCGGTGCATCTGTTTCCGGACTTCCCTCCGCTCTCCATAAAACCGTTACAAGCATTGCCCTTGTAAGCGAATCATTCGGAGCAAATTCGTTGTCCGATATTCCGTTAAACCATCCGTTTGCCGTAACGTATTCTACGTTTTTGAAGAACCAATCGGATTCAGAAATATCATCAAACGGATTTTTCCATCCAGCCGGCTCATTCTCAATCCATTTTGCATAGAGCGTAAAGCTTTTTGATACCTCCGTATTAAAGTCATAGACGTTTATAAGCTGTTTGTCGCTGTACCAGCCGTCAAAAGTATATCCGTCCCTTGACGGATTTTTCGGTACGGTAAGTTTATTTCCGGATTTAACCTTTTGGCTTTCAACCGTGCTTCCTCCGTTTGTATTAAACGACACAGTATAATACGGTATTCCAATTCCGCCCGTGCCGCGTGAGCCACCCGAACCCGAATCCTTTGTTTTAAGCCCTGCAACAGCATTTGAGATTGCAGTTGCAGCATTGTCAATATCCCTTTGAGTGATTCCGGGAGTTGATTTAATCTGCTCCGCGCCCTTTATGGCGTCCAAAAGGTTATTCCAGCTATCGTCCGTGTACCCGGTATTTTCTATTTGTTTTGCCTCTCTCAGTGCCTCATCAAGAGAATCAAAAATCAGTGCGGTATCAGATACCTCAACAACAATTCCGTCATCCAAAGACTCATTGCCGCCGAGGTCTAACGCCGCATGCACAAGCGCCTGACCGCTGAAGCCCGCAGTTATTTTTGTTCCGTCTATCCTCGCTGAAGTACCGTCTGTTACTTCAAGTAAAGTTCCGCTCATGTCGGTAATATCAAGTCTTTCGCCGTTTGCCGTGTTTCCGAATATTTTAAGTTCTGCGCTTTCGCCCTCGCTGAGTGAAAGTTTACCGTCGGTTATTATCTTATCGCCGCAGTCAATACTTATTGAAGTTATTTCCGACACTTTTTTATTTGTCAAAACAACGCTTTTTATTGTTTCATTTCCGTCGGAATCCCTTGCAATAATATCCAGCTTGACTTTACCAAGGCTTTGTGCCGCTCCTAAAGGAATTGTGCATCTCAGCATACCGTCAGCAAAAATATCTGCCTCACGCGGTATCACGGTATTGTCATTTATTTTGAATGTATAATCGGCATCCTTATCGGCTGTCGCAGCAACTGTGACAGCTTCGCCGTCAAAACATTCACCGCTTTGCGGCGCGGCAAGCAGGATAACAGGCGCAGTAGTGTCAATACTGATTATTTCTTTAACGGAAACATGATCTCCGTCTGCATCCTCAGCCAAAAACTCAAATGTATATTCTCCGTCTTCAAGCACAATTTTTTGCGAAAATTCCGCTGCCCTATCAGAAAATTTATACCATTCTCCGTCATTTGTCCGCGAATTGATATATAATTCACCGCTCACCGGTGTGTCTGACTTTATCTTTATTGTCCCCTCGTCTTTGTTATAATCAAGCTTGACTGATGGCGGCGTTGCTTCCTTCAGCTTAATATTGGGAGAAGCCTTATATGCTCCGCTGTAATAGACCTTGCCGCCCCCGGTGTCCTCAACATTGCAAAGTCTTACCTTTACGCTGTATTCCTTATCCGGAGTATATCCTACAGTTACTGTTTCACCTGTCGGCTTGCCGCTTTCGTCCGGCACCGGCATATCATATCTTCCGCCTATTATAAGTTCTTCGTCTTTGCCGAAATACAACCCTGTATCGGCAAGTCTGCCGTCCTCAAATACCTCAACAAGATAACCGTCAAAGTCCGTTTCGTTTGCAGCAACGTTAATTTTTAATTTATTATCGCCGCAGTTTTCTATTGTAACGCCCTCTATCGCTCCCGGGGCCTTATTGTTTGCAATCATAACCTTTCCGGCATCATAGCTGTCAAAGCACTTGCCCTCGTCGCTTAAAGTAAGCCTTATGCTGTACTCTCCGCTTGAAATTTTATCCGGTATTGTGACAGTCACATTCTTTGCATTTGCAGGTATTTCTGATTCATTCAAAATAATTTTGTTTTCTTCATCACTGTCAAATGCTGAAATAACAACCTTTGCCGTATCGCTTATGTTCTCGCCGTCCCATTTTACTGTCAGTTCGTTTCCGTCAAGTTCTGCATTGCATGACGTAATCGCACTGATTGGGTTTACCTTTATTGCACTGACATCATACGGAATGTTATCCGAAAACTCAATAAGCATACTCCCGGCAGTATCCGATTTGGGAATTGCAATATACGCCGCCTTATCCGTAACATTGATATTTGCACTTTCAAGAGCCTCTTTTTTCATATCATCCGACGCATCATGTCCGGGGGCTGAATAATACCTTAAATCATATACAGCGTTACCCTTTTTTATCTTCATACTGTTTTTAAGCTCGTCGGCAGAGATTCCGGAACCGTCCGCGCGGCTTACCGAAAGTATATAATCGCAATATTCGCCAAAACTTATCAGATGATTTGTTCTTTCGCTGTCGGTAAAGATTTCTGTCTTGGCGTTTGCCGCGCCCATAAGCCTTACGGCTGAGTTACTCTCTTTGCTTATTCTTGAGCTAAGGTCAGAAACAACTGTGCTTCCTGCGCTGTACATAAGATTTCCGCCTACAGACGCAAACTGCTTTTCGCCTGTAGCAGAGTCCGTTCCCACCTCAATCGGTTCAATCATATCATTATACAGCTGCTTGGTTCTTTTTACTCCTGCGTCATCAAAAGCCGATAATGCCGCAAAATTCTGACCTCCGCCCGGATTGCCGTGCGTAAATTCAATACTTCCGCCCCAATAGTATGTAAACCCTACCT
>CAJLFL010000220.1 GCA_905205855.1 uncultured Eubacteriales bacterium
GTATAAATTGGATTTAATCAATGTAAATTATATTATAACCAAAAGAAAAACACAAAGCAACACATATTTTTATCAAATCTGAATTTAAAACAATCTGTTTAGTGCGGTTCTGGCTTTCTGTAAATACTGTACGGCTCTGTTCAAAAGTGCAGTCCTTTCGTTTTTCAGATTATCGTTTATTACCTCTGTCAAAAGCAGATTTAATATATATCCCGTCATTTCCCCTCCGGGAACACCGATACTTATCAAATCCCTACCGTTGACTGCCAAATCAGAAACAGAGCAGCATAATGAATCTTCGCATATTCTATTTAAAAATTCTTCCATTCTTGCAGCCGGTGCATCAAAACCGCATGCCGTCTTCCATGCTATAAAATCACGGCATGGCTGTTCGCCGTATTTGTTGATAAACAGACGTGTTGCTTTAAGAGAATCCGGCAAGGGGCAGTCCTGAACATCGACAAGCTTCATTATGCGGCGGTATGTTTTTTTGGTAGGTTTAAGGCGCGTAACGGCAGAGGAGGCAGCCGCTTTATATTCGTCCTTGTCTGCTCCGCTTAAACGCAGAAAATAAAGCAGCCCGCTCATGCGTAACGAAAAGCCGCCGGGGAGATTGTCAATTACGTATAAGGCTTGCTTACGTGCTTTTACATTGCCGAGGTAAGGTGTAAATTCCGGAAATAACACAGCGAGTATATCAAAATAATCTCTGAGTATCATTCCCGGATGCTCTGCCAGTGCAAATATTTTTTTCAGTTCTGCATAGATACGTTCCGCAGAAATATTTTTTAGTCCGTTTTTGCAGATATGTATGGCAGATGCGGTAGATGCTTCAATAGAAAGCTTATAAACAGCGGAAAACCTCAGAGCGCGCATGATTCTCAGTGCGTCTTCGGTAAATCTTTTTTCGGGTTCGCCGACGCAGCGCAGAATCCCTGCTTTAAGGTCGGCTTTGCCGCCGAAAATATCAACCAGACCGCTGCGGTCGGAATATGCCATAGCGTTTATGGTAAAGTCGCGCCGCTTTAAGTCCTCGGTAAGGCTGTTTATAAACCTGACAGATTCCGGATGGCGAGAGTCGGTATACTCACCGTCACCGCGGAAGGTAGTGACTTCGACCGAACCATCCGGAGTTATTACGGTAACGGTTCCGTGCCTGATTCCGGTAGGAATTATCTCAAAGCCGTCAAGAACCTTGTATACCTCGTCCGGGGCGGCGGAGGTACACATATCCCAGTCGTGCTGATGCATGCCAAGAAGCCTATCCCGTATACATCCGCCCACGGCATAGGCTTCAAACCCGCTGCTTTCAAACCTATTTATTAAACTTTTAATAAATTCCGGAATAAATTCATTTGTATTCATAACATAATAATAGCATATAAATAGTTTAAAGTAAAGCTATTTGCAATAAATACTTATGTAACGGACAGGTTTTAAATCAATCAGCTTTATGCTTGAATCTCCGCAGCCGCGCAGTACAAGGAAGTTTTCTCCGACGTCTGCGAGGTATCCGCATTTTTTGATTCTTACATTATTGCTCATCCACAAATCAAGGCAGATGTATGCGCCCTGAAACTGCTGCATATACTCGGTCATGCTTTTCAGCGCTGCGGGCACATTGTTTTTCGGAACGGAAATACCGCCTGTTTTACGGCTCATGTTGTGCGGCAGAGAGAAATCCGGATTTATACCGGTGTACGGTTTATAGGATTCCGGAGTAAAGACATAAACGGGTTCTCCACTTTGTTCAAATACGTATCCGTCACATCCGGGCGGTACGAAAATTCCGTCATTGTTTTCGCTGTCATTTTGCTGCATTTAAGACACCTCCATGTAATATCATATTCAATTTTTTGATTTTGTATAATTAAATTGTATATTTTTAAATAATATGAGAAAAATAAGGTTGAACAAAAGAAAAGGGAAATGCAAAAAAAAAATTTAACATTTCCAAAGAAAAATTTTTTAGGAGGGACATAATATGTCTAAAAATCAGAACAATAACCAAAACCAGAACAAGAACGACAGCAAAAACAAGAATCAGAACCAAAATCAGAATAAGAACGATAATCAGAATAACGACTGATTTGCGCGTAATTCTGCCGGTCTTTAAGACCGGCAGAGAATTTAAAGCGTACATAAAATAGAAAAACTAACAGACCGTGACCTGTGCTTTCAGAAAATGCTTGTCTTAAATGTGTTCATAATTCCTATACTATTTATAGAGGAAACCATCCTCAGTACCGAAAGAGAGGTGTGATATGAACAAATTATTTAAAAAGCAAGGAATAACGGTCGGATTGCTGCTTTTTTTGGTTTCGTTTTGCTATAGACCGGTTTTTGCGTTAGAAGACTTAGTGCCTGTCGGACAAACAGTAGGCGTAACGCTTAAGCTTGACGGAATTTCGATAGCGGACACGGCGGAGGTAAAAGACTGTGACGGCAAATTCTGTGCACCGGCAAGAGAGGCAGGACTTCAAAGCGGTGATATTATCAAAAAAATAAACGGAGCGGCAGTTGATTCGGTTGAGGCTCTTGAAAAAACAGTAAACGCACAAGGTGATAAGCCTATGAATATCGAATATACAAGAAACGGTGAAAATAAGACTGCGGAGGTGACCGCGGCAACATCGGCGGATGACGGGCTTTATCGTCTTGGTATATGGATAAAGGATGCGGTTTCGGGAATCGGAACAATAACCTATTATAATCCGCAGACAAAGGAATTCGGCGCATTGGGACACGGAATATCGGAGACTCCGTCTGACGGGACGCTTGAGGTGTCCGGCGGAGATGTTCTGCAGGCGGAAATCGTGTCGGTTCAAAAGGGCGAAAGAGGAAATCCGGGCGAACTGATAGGCGTTTTCAGTGAGGGCGAGGGAAAGCTCGGCACTGTGACGTCAAATTCAAGCGTGGGACTTAAAGGAAAAATCGAATCGGACAGTTTTGCAGCGGCGGCAGTTTCTGCGATTCCGACAGCGGCAAAGGACGAGGTGACAGAGGGGGCTGCGGAAATAGCGGCAAATGTCGAAAAAAACAGTGTTGACAGATATTCGGTGGAAATACAGAAGATAAATAAGGATTCAGACGACGCAAAAGGAATGATAATAAAGGTAACGGATAAACGCCTGCTTGAAAAAACCGGCGGTATTGTGCGCGGTATGAGCGGTTGTCCCATAATCCAAAACGGCAGACTGGTCGGAGCGGTAACGCACGTCCTGGTAAACGATCCTACGCGCGGATACGGAATTTTTATAGAAAACATGCTG
>CAJLFL010000221.1 GCA_905205855.1 uncultured Eubacteriales bacterium
CTTTTATAATTCCATACGGTTCTGTAATAGATTTCTTCTTCAAATCCGTTATCAAGCATCACCTTTTGACATTTTTGACGGTCACTTTCCCGGATAATTATATCTATATCACTAAAGCTTCTAAGCTGTGGAACCGTGTAATACTCTCTTACCAGTATTCCCTTAAGCGGGATAAAGTCAATATTGTTATCACAAAACAATTCTGCCAGTTTTCTGTATTGTTCTGCTCTTTCATCACTTTCATCAACTGTTTTATTATAATACACCTCTGCCACTTTTGCAATAGCCGAAAGTCCTTCATCCTCCGGGCAGAGAGAAGCATATTCATATATCTTATACGCAGCAATTCCGCGCACATTATGAATTCCGGCAAATTCAAAGAATTTGCCGGGATCAATCATTATGGCGTCAAAGCAATCATCACTTATACTTCTGTTCCATAAAAAACTGTTTAAAACCTCTGTAAGTGCCGCAGAGTTATCCATAATTATTTTCCTTCTTCCATTGATGCAAGCTCGTCACGAATATACTTCAGGCTGAGCAGCTTTTCCTGCACCTGTTCTACTGTTAAAAGTTCAGTATTCTCTGAATTAAATTCCGTCAGAATGTTGCGTGTTTCGTCACCCTCTTTAAAGTATTTGTCATAATTAAGGTCACGCTTGTCCGCCGGCACACGATAAAAGTCCCCCATATCTATTGCATGTGCACATTCTTCATTTGTCAGCAGAGTTTCGTACATTTTTTCGCCGTGACGAATTCCGATTATTTTTATTTCGGATTTATTTTCTTTATCAAACAGACCTTTTACTGCCTTTGCCAAAACCTCTATAGTGCATGCCGGCGCTTTTTGTACCATTATATCGCCGCTTTCCGCATTTTTAAACGAAAACAATACCAAGTCAACAGCCTCCTCAAGCGACATAATAAACCTTGTCATATTAGGTTCTGTAATGGTTATAGGGCTGCCTGCCTTTATCTGCTCTATCCACAATGGTATAACGCTTCCGCGGCTGCACATAACGTTTCCGTAGCGCGTACAGCTGATTTTTGTTTTATCCGGGCTTACGGTTCTTGCCTTTGCAACAACAACCTTTTCCATCATTGCCTTGCTTGTCCCCATTGCATTTACCGGATATGCCGCCTTGTCGGTTGAAAGGCATACTACGTTTTTGACGTCCTCCTCTATTGCCGCGGTCAGAACATTGTTTGTTCCCAGAACATTTGTCTTTACTGCCTCAATCGGGAAGAACTCGCATGACGGAACCTGTTTAAGCGCCGCCGCATGGAATATATAGTCAACGCCGTGCATTGCGTTTTTTACGCTCTGCAAATCGCGCACATCACCTATGTAAAACTTGATTTTCTCAAACTGCTTGGGATATTTTGACTGATACTCGTGCCGCATATCATCCTGCTTCTTCTCATCACGTGAGAATATGCGAATCTCTCCTATATCCGTATCCAAAAATCTGTTCAGCACCGCGTTTCCGAATGAACCCGTACCGCCTGTAATAAGTAATGTTTTGTCTTTAAACATTATATTCACCTCGTATATTATAGATATAAATATTTTAAATATGATCTTCACAAAATGGTTCTATATGCGATATAGATTCATCCATATCCAACCATGCTCTCGCCACAGCTAAATCCAGTCCATCATCTATATCAACGCTTGTTTTCTTGTCAAGTATAAATTTATATGGATTTTTCCCATGGAAATACGACCATTCAATCATCTTTTCCCTTGGTGCCAACAATATTCCGTCTGTCACAATATATAAATTTGGTAGTTGTTGCGACGGAACGTGCTTTATACCCAATTCATAATTTACAGGTCCATTATCATCCCACAAATATCTTTTTATAACCTCAAACGAAACCAGTGAATCATACCCTTGTTCTAATGCAGGATAATACTCCCTTATCGCCTGTTTGTAAACTTTAGGAAATACCAGCGGTGAAGTACATGTAGCCCATAAAATATCATCTCCACTTACACTTTCAGCAATATGACGTACAACTTCTCCAAATGATTTTGTTTTCTCGTCACAATATTCAGGCGCACGTTTATGTGTTTCTACACCATTTTCCTTAGCCATTTCCAACATAACATCTGAATCTGATGAAACTATAATTCTATCAATATCATCCACTTTCTTTAGTTGTTCAATTTTGTTTATTAACAAATTAGTTCCTGCGAACGGAGCTATATTTTTGTTTTTTAATCTCCTGCTTCCGGCTCTAACCGGAATAACCGCTGTAATACTCATATAATTTATACCCCCATTACAATTTCAAAATACTATCTAAATCTACTCTTTCAAATACCTCTAATTTTCCTCCGCGCGTTGCATTATAAATTTTTATTCCGTGTTTATCTGCATATTCCTTTGCCGCTTGATACGCAAATGTCGTTTTAGGATTAAATGTCGGCTGCGGTATACGATTATCCGGTTCTCCCATTTCTTTCGGATAGTTTGTCTTCATTTCTTTATTTTCTGTTAATCTCCCGGTTTTGATAGTATGTTTATAGCTGTTATCACAGCCTATAATATACATTTCTTTAAAGCCCATATATGCCGCCAACTGTATCATCTCATATGTAATCGTAAGTCCTGAATACGCATATACAGAAAAATCTTCAGAGAAATCGGGTAGACGAGTTTCATTCTTTATACTTTCAACACCAAAAATAGGTTTTATATAGTAAAAATATACATTTGAATTTTCCTTTGTACCTTCCGGATAGTCATCACAGCATCTCAGGTTTAAAAAACTCGCATTACAACCGTTCAAAATAGAGTCCATATCTTTTTTATCTATTACTTTTGAAACATAAGGATCTGCCTCGCAGTAATACGTTGGACGCCATTTTGTATACGGAAACATATTATATATTCTGTTTGAACCAAATGAGTATTCTCTTGAGATTTTGTCTAAATCTTGTGCAGTAAGGCTTGGACCATTACATACAATAAAGCATCTTTCTCCCTGATGTGCGTTTTTAAAATGCTTAATCTTATCCGGTGTGTTTTTAACCTTTTCCATACACCCCTTTATAAACTGCTTATCCTTATATGCCTTTATAATACTTCCGGGATAATGATACATAATTCTAATAGTCCTGCTTTTATGTAATAAATCTTTCAATACCATTCTTTCCTTTCTTATATATTTTTAGATTTAATCCCAATTTTACTCATAACCGAATAGATAATTCTTTTTTCACTTTGTTTCATACCCCAAAACCACATTTCTGCAAAATAA
>CAJLFL010000222.1 GCA_905205855.1 uncultured Eubacteriales bacterium
ATATGATCATTTTGGAGCCTAATTTGAGGTTTACACAAAATGAGGGATTGCCCTTATTATTGATTTTTCACTTTATGTTTCTATCCCAAGTACACATATGATCTAAAACCGGGATGAAAGACTTTCCTCGCTCAGTTAAACTGCATTCAACCTTTTACGGAATCTGCGGATATTCTTTCCTATGAACGAGTCTGTCTGATTCCAACTCTTTCAGTACTTTTACAGCCTTATATTTTTCCTAAACAAATTAGGTGGAATTCCTATATGCTTTTTAAAAATGTTACTAAAATAATAGACGTTGCTGAAGCCGCACAGCTCTGCGATCTCACTTACGGAATTATCGGTGTTTTTAAGCAGCTCCTTACTGTTTTGCAATCTCACATGGTTAAGATACTCAATCGGAGTTTTACGCATACTTCGCTTAAAAGCCAAAATAAGTCCCTGTTTGGACATACTTGCGACTTCAGACAGCTCATTTAGATTCAGCGGCAACGCATAATTTCTGTTAATATAATCAACAACTGCACTCACAGATTTATCGGATGAACAATATGCAGACTCAGCCAATATAACAATATCATTTACATAATGATTAATAAGATAGGCATTTGCACAAATGGCAGCTTTGTTCAGATGCATTATGGTATTGTTTTGTCTCAGAATGTCAGATGAGTTCAACAGGCCGTACTTCAGCAAATCAAAAGCGAAATCTGCCTGTATAAATAAGCATTTTAAGGGTTCGATTACACGCCTTGAAAACCTCATATTCATCGGGAAGACAACAATGTCATTCACACGGGCAATATTTATTTTACTATCAAAAGAAAATTCAAAAACTCCCTCCAGAACAATCAACAAGGAATTTTTGTCATGTACTCCGTTTTCCAATAAAAATTTTTTTCGATTTATTATTTCACACAAAAACATTTTTACCTCTTTAATATTTTATAAAAAATAAATAATATACTGTATTTACAATAATATTATTCTTTGATATAGTTATTATATATTACAAATCATAATAATTCAAGGGGTGTTGGAAAAGTATGATAAAAAAAATTATTGATACTGATGTTTTGGTTATAGGCGGAGGAACCGCCGGAGTATTCGCGGCAATCGCAGCGGCACGAACCGGTGCAAAAACACTACTTATAGATAAAAATAATATTTTAGGCGGGACTATTACTGTGGCAAATGTCAATTTCCCGGGATTATTTTATGCATGGGGGAAACAGATAATTTCAGGTCCTTGTTGGGAAGCAATTGAAAGAACCGTAAAATTGGGTGGTGCGGTATTACCTCCTATAGAATATCATCCGAAAGAGTTCTGGACTGAGCAAATAAAAGTAAATCGTTTTATATACACTGCTGTACTTTTTGATATGTGTGAGGAAAGCGGTGTTGAGTTGCTGATGAACTCAATGCTTTCATCTGTGGAAGAAGAAAAAAACGGAATATGCGCCACAGTTACCGTTAAAACAGGAATGATACAAATTAAAGCGAAAAATCTGATTGATGCCACAGGCGATGCAAACGCAGTACAGCAGGCAGGCTATGGAGTTGACAAAAGTGAAATTCAGCAGCCCGCAACGCTACAAAACAGTATTTCGGGATATGATATCGAAAATGTTGATATGGAGCAATTAAGAGAATCCTTTGCAAATGCGGATTTACCCGAATATCTAACTACCGATAAACTTATTGAATGCTTGAAAAAACATACGCTTGATGTCCATATACCGTGTAGAGATGCGGATACCTCGTCGGGTAGGACACAGCTTGAAATAAATGCGTATGCGTTGATAATTAAGCTTTATGCGTTTTACAGAAGCATACGCGGACTCGAAAATATCAGCGTAGATTTTATTGCCGAAGAAACCGGAGTCCGCGAAACAAACAGAATAATAGGAATGCACACAATTACTGCCGACGAATATATAAACGGAGAAATGTATGATGATGCAATATGCTTCGCGTTTTATCCAATTGATTTACACGTTATGAATGGGATTAAACAAGTATTTCATAAGGATAATATTGTACCGAAAATACCCTACCGCGCACTTATTCCCAAAGGTTCAAAGCATATTATCTGTGCGGGCAGATGTATTTCCTCCGACACATATGCCAATAGTGCCGTAAGGGTTCAGGCAACCTGTATGGCAACAGGGCAGGCGGCAGGCTGTGCGGCCGCCATTGCTTGCAAATGTGAATTAACACTCACTGATATCTCATTGAATAAACTACATGAGTCACTTTTGAAAATTGGAGCAATTATACCAAATGCATAACCGCAGTATTCGAGAAAAACAAGCGTCTTAATATGTGATATGTTTCGGGCGATGTTGCGGTAACAAAAATGAGCGTAATGGCAAATGCAGGAACGGCGAGAACATCATACTTGACCTTTAAATTTGATAATGCGGTTGCAGAGTTTTCCGTGAGCAACTTTACCGTAATAAGAGATGATTATGTTTTTCTCATATTTAACGGATACATACAAATTTAACGTTGAAAGAAAACAAAAGCAAGTGCTATCATGGAATTTTATCCAAGATAGCACTGTCTGTTTGAGAAAATATATTGACAAGACGGACAGATGGGGACGTACACGTTTTGGCTCACTTTTTTGTTAGAAGGACAGATGGGGATACTAACTATTTTTTTCATCTATTGTACCTCCAAAATTAAAAAATGCGCCAACCGCAGTCAGCGCATAAAAATAGACATTACGAAAAAGTGGACAGGCAAGCGCAAAGATTGGGGACAAATCCACTCACAGCTTGAAATATTCTTTGCCGACAGATTACCGCAGTAGCATAAAATAGCCGTCAAATCAAGGGTGAAATAAACGCCCTCTTGCGAGGGCGCCCTTGACATGCCAGTAATTTCATGCTAAATTACAGCTAGGGGCTGAAAGCCGAAATCCGGCTCTCAGCCCACAAAAAACACTTAGATTATATTATCATTTTGGAGCTGATTTTGAGGTTTACACAAAATGAGGGATTGCCCCCCCATTTACCGCTCTCGGTTATGATCGACTTTGCCGCACTGCATATTTCTGGCAACCTCAAAAACTATATTATAAATATGGGAAGTAGACCAAATCCAGTCTCCTTCCCATAAAAATCACTTTAATGACATCACAATTGAAGATTCGTTCTGATTTCCTTTGTCAAGCATCTTCCCAGTTTGCGCATACCGTCACTAAGCGGATGTATCCCGTCCGGGCATAAATCCGCAGAGGGATCGATTCGTGTGCCGCA
>CAJLFL010000223.1 GCA_905205855.1 uncultured Eubacteriales bacterium
CTGCTTTCAGAAAATATGTCCCCTTACCGTTGTCATAAACAACTTTCCAGTCGAACATTTTTATATACCAATCTTTTAATGTGTCTGTATTATTTGAAAAAATTCCTATATGTTCAATTCCTATTTTCATATTTAAAACTCTCCTTATTTATTATATCTTGAAGACAGTTCTTCAAATACATCATCCCAAGTAAGTCCTTCTTCTACAAGAACTACAGATAAATGATAAAGCAAATCAGCAGTTTCGTATTGAACCTCTGATTTAACATAGTTTTTTGAGGCTATGATAACTTCGGCAGATTCCTCGCCGACCTTTTTAAGCATTTTGTCAATACCTTTTTCAAAAAGATAGTTCGTGTATCAAACTTCTTTAGGATTTTTAACTCTGTCAACTATAACATTATATACATCATATAAAATCTTGTGATCCCTGCCTAAGCCGGTAGGAATTTCTAAAATTTTACCGTCTGAAATCTTTCTGAAAAAGCATGAAAAATTATTTGTATGGCATGCGGCACCGTCTTGTTCAACTTTAACTACCAATGCGTCACCGTCACAGTCTAAAAGAATTTCTTTTACATGCTGTTTATGCCCTGAAGTTTCGCCTTTTACCCACAATTCATTACGGCTTCGGCTAAAATATGTAGCCAATCCGGTTTCTATTGTTTTTGTAAGACTTTCAGCATTCATATAAGCGCACATAAGCACTTCTCCGCTCACATAGTCCTGTGCAATAGCAGGAATAAGTCCGTTGTCGTCAAATTTTAACTCTTTTGTGAAATCCATTTTAAACATCCTTCCACTTTATATATTTTATAAATTTTCACATAATTTTACTGCTTCGTCTAACTTTATATGTCCGGTATACAAGGCTTTGCCTATAATAGCACCTTCTACACCGGTTTTGCTCAAGTTTTTTAAATCCTCAAGAGTTGTTACTCCGCCTGAGGCAACTATATCAGAAGAAACATACTCAGTCATTTCTTTCATAGCGGTACAATTAGGGCCTTTTAACATTCCGTCTGTAGAAATGTCGGTATATATGATAGTGGACACTCCTATCTGTTCCATTTGCTTAGCAAGCGAAAGAGCCGAAACCTGGCTTGTTTCCTCCCAGCCGCTTATAGCGACATTACCATTTTTCGCATCAATTCCAACGGCAATTCTATGTCCGTATTTCTTTACGACTTCTTTTACAAAAGCTGGATTTTTTATTGCTGATGTGCCAATGATAACACGTGAAACACCATTGTTTAAATAGCTTTCAACGGCGTCCATGCTGCGTATTCCGCCGCCAACCTCTATAGGAATATTAAGTGTATTGGCTATTTTACAAATTATATCAAAGTTTTTCATACTTCCGCTTCTTGCACCGTCAAGGTCAACTATGTGAATAAATTCACCGCCAAGATTTTGCCAATTAAGAGCAGTTTCAAGCGGATTTTCATTAAACACAGTTTTTTTATTATAATCACCTTGAACCAAACGGACGCTCTTGCCGTCTATCATATCAATTGCCGGATATAATCGCATTATTTCAGTTCTCCTTTAATTCTGTCTATAAGGTTTACTATAGTTTCGCGGTGCAGCTTCATGCTGACGCGGTTTACCACAAGTCTTGCACTCAGCGGACAAATATCAGCCAGTACTTCTAAACCGTTCTCGTATAGAGTTTTTCCGCTTTCAACAATATCAACTATTACTTCGGAAAGCCCAACAATAGGGCCTAACTCTACAGAACCGTTGAGCTTTATAATATCTACGGTCTGCCCTTTAACTCCGTGGAAGTATTCTCTTGCAATACGCGGATATTTGCTTGCAACACGCATTATATTCCGTCCTTCAAGCTTTTCGCGCATTTCCGCAGGACCGGCAACAGCCATCTTGCATTTGCCAAATCCCAAATCCATTACTTCATACAGATTTTTTACGTTTTCAAGCAGGGTGTCTTTACCGACAATTCCTATATCAGCCGCTCCGTATTCAACATAAGTAGGAACATCAGAGGCTTTGACCAAAATAAACTTAAATTTGTTCTTTTCATCCGTAAATACCAGCTTACGAGTTTTGGTCTTCATTTCCGCTACGTTGAAATCGAGGTTTTCAAAAATATCAATAGACAATTCAGCAAGTCTGCCCTTTGCCAAAGCAACTGTGATATATTCGGACGCATTTGCAGCTTCGTTTTTGCTATGCTCTGTACTGTGCAAAGCAGCCATTAAGCGTTCAACGCCTATTGCAGCTCCCGTTGCAGGCAGTGCACGTCCGAACTTTTCCATCAGGTTATCATATCTGCCTCCGGAACATATCGGAAATCCTATCCCGTATGTAAAGCCTTTAAATATTATTCCTGTATAATAATCCATATGAGGAACCATACCCAAGTCAACCGAAATATATTTTTCCAAGCCGTTCTTCTTCAAAATTTCATAAACCTGTTTTATATTATTAAGCGCGTTTTTTGCACCTTCGGTAAGTTCATTTTGAGCAAGAGCAATATCAATCACAGAAGCATCACCAAACAGAGTCGGCATATCCATAAACATTTTTTTCTTTGTACTGCTGATTTCCATTTTGTCAAGAAATGCTTCAATAGATACAAAATCCTTGTCGTTAATCATTTTCCGCAAGTTATCTGCCTGATACTCATTTAAGCCGGAGTCTTTTGCGATTTCCATAAAATATGCAACCTGACCTATATCAAGCTGAAACTGTTTAAGTCCCGCCTCGGCAATGACTTCTATGGTGGTTTTTATAACCTCTGTATCTGCCTCTGCGCTGTTTTCCCCGATAAGCTCAATTCCGACCTGAGAGAACTCTCTTTGCCTTGTCTGGCTGAAGGCTTCATCATTTCTGAATGTACTTCCGCAATAGCAAAGTCTGAGCGGAAGACTCTCGCACATTGGCTTTGTAGCAGCAAGACGCGCAATAGATGTTGTAAAATCCGGTCTGAGTGCAAGTGTTCTGCCGTCTGTGTCAAAAAATTTAAACATACTCTCGGCTTTGTTCGGCGTTGCTGCATTATACACATCAAAATATTCAAATGTAGGCGGCTGAACAATTCTGTAACCGTTTTGTTTAAATATTTTCCGTGCGGCTGATTCTATACTAAATTTAAGCTCAGCTTCATCCCAAAGGATATCAGCCAAACCATTTGGGGTATGGGTTAATCTTTCATTTCTCAACAAAAATCACATCCAACTGTCATAATTCTAATTATTATACCATTGTGAATCCAAAACGTCAACTGTTTTA
>CAJLFL010000224.1 GCA_905205855.1 uncultured Eubacteriales bacterium
ATGCTTTATAATATCCATGTGTGACTTCCCGGATACAGCGTCTGGGCGTTTAAACCGGATTGCACCGGAACTCTTTGCCGTTTAAATAATCAAGAATACCGCTATCGACTGAAAATTTAAATATCAGTTTGTACGCGGTAAGGTGCTGATAACGGCTTTTGCCGTCGTTTTTTGCGCCGTACTTTACATCACCCAAAAGAGGGTGTCCTATATGTGCAAAGCCGGCGCGAAGCTGATGTGTTCTGCCAGTGATAAGCTCTGCCTCTACCAGAGCGGTGCTTCCCGGCTTGATTACTCTGTAGCGTGTACGGCATTCCGCTGCGCCGTCGTGAGGACTGTCATAAAACTCCATTTTTCGGCTTGCTTCATTCTTTTTAAGCCAGCCGCAAATCTCTCCCTGTGACGGCTGAGGTGTCCCCTTGGTTTCACACAGATAAAACTTTTTTATCTCCCTGTCCTTTACCTTTTGATTCATAATTCTAAGGCTTTCCGCGTCCTTTGCTCCGATTACCAGCCCGGCGGTGTTTCTGTCAATCCTGTGACAAAGCGAGGGAATAAAGCTCATGCTTTCGTT
This sequence comes from uncultured Eubacteriales bacterium, assembly GCA_905205855.1. Lineage (GTDB taxonomy): Bacteria > Bacillota > Clostridia > Monoglobales > Monoglobaceae > Ructibacterium. The sequence continues at coordinate 575 of CAJLFL010000224.1, forward strand.
TGGCCGATATTCGCCCTTGCTATACAGATAAGACCGCATCCGCCCTTCAAGAGAATCCGTATTGCCCTCTGCCTGCGACAAAAGTCCGCGCGGTTTGTCCATGATTATTATATGCTCATCCTCATACACAACAGTCAGACTGCCTGTGTTTTTGGGCAAATCAGACTGCGGATGTGCAAAAAGCTCGTCATTTATATACATTTCAATTACGTCACCGCGGACAAGCCGCAAACCGCCGTCCGTTATGCGTTTGCCGTTGACCTTGACCTTTTTTTTACGCAGTGCCTTGTATACGGCACCGCTGCCGGCAGACATAACCTTTGTCATGTATTTGTCAAGTCTTTTGCCGTCATCATTTGAACCTATTATAAAACTTTTCATATTATTCCCTCTGATACAATATATCTTAGATTATAAATTATTGCGGCAGGTTTGTCAAACACAGAACCCAAAACGGGCGTGTTTGACATTTAAAAAATATGTGCTATAATAAAAGAAATAAAGGGAAAGAGGTTCTCCCGTGGCAGCGTATCAGACTGCCGAAACCGCCGTTTGGGCTGATGGCTTTTGCAAATTAAAATTGCAGAAGCATTAGCCTTTCTGCATTATAAGGAGGACTTTTTTATTATGTTTTTTAGTTTAGGCATAATTCTACTTTCCGGACTTTTTGCTGGCGGGCTTTGCAAAGATGACAAACCGAAAGATGCCGAAATTATGCTTTTTCAGGCGGGTTCGGATTACCCTCTTTCGGCTAAAGGTACAGGAATGAGGCCGTATCTGAAACAGCTGTCCGAGGAGGACAGGGGAGAATATATTGATGACTTTGTAAAACGTATAAAAGAGATATATAGCGTACAGAAAAACGGCAGTATAATTCTTAAATACCCAAGACTGTTTTTCACAGCCAAAAGGGTGTAGGGCTGTGTCATTTTTCTTGTTGACAAAAGTGCGTATACAATTTATAATACTATATACTGATTATTATGGATATATATGGGCAAGGGCAAGAAATAGCTTGCGTTTTTTGCCTGCGGAGGCTGTTTTATGCAAATAAAAAAAGATACTTTAATAAAGATTGCGGTTGCTGTCGGATGCAGCCTTGTTGTTGTGGCAATGATAATTTTTAAGGTTTTTGAGATTTTTAATATCAACCTTGTGCGTGAGGAGAGCAGTCACCTTTTCAAGCATGGCCTTGTGCAGGTCAAGGCGGACGGCAAATACGGCTATGCCGACAAAAGCGGCAGAATTGTGATACCCTTTGTCTTTGATGATGCGTATTCGTTTGAGCAGGGGCTTGCCGCTGCTCAAACCGACGAAAAATGGGGTTATATAGACAAAAACGGAAGGACTGTCATAGAGCCGCAGTTTGATTCGGTTATGGGCTTTGGCGGCAGCGGACTTGCCATAGCGGAGGAAAACGAAAAGTTCGGTTACATAAACAAAAAGGGTAAATTTGTGATTGCTCCGCAGTACGAAAAGGCTGAGGCGTTTGACGGCAACGGCTTTGCACAGGTAACTCTGGACAGAAAAATCGGAATTATCGACAAAAAAGGAAAGTACATCGCACAGCCGCAGTACAGCTCTGTAGGCTCTTTTGCGGAAAACGGACTTGCAGCGGTTGAGGTCGGTCATAAATGGGGATATATCAACAAAAAGGGCAGAATGGCAATAAAGCCGCAGTTTGACTATGCATATAACTTTGACGGCAACGGTCTTGCGCCCGTAAAGCTTGGCGAAAAATGGGGATATATCAACAAAAGCGGCAATCTGATTATTGCGCCGCAGTTTGGCTCGGTTTCAAACTTCTATGATAACGAGCTTGCAATGGTTGAAATCGACGGAAAGATAGGATTTATAGATTCCTCCGGCGAATATGCGACAGAACCGCAGTACGAAAATTCGACCGGATATGCGGATAACGGTCTTGCCGGCGTTATGACAGGCGAAAAATGGGGCTTTATTGATAAAACTGGCAAGTTTGTCATAAATCCGCTTTTTGACAGTGCGCGCGGCTTCAGCGACGGTCTGGCAGCGGTGCAGCTTAACGGAAAATGGGGCTTTATCAATAAAAAGGGCGATATGGTCATAGAGCCGATATTTGACGAGGCGGCGTATTTTACCGATGGTATAGCCGTTGTGACCGTTGACAAAAAGCAGGGAATAACCGACAAAAAGGGTAATTATGTAATTGAGCCGGTGTATGACGCGATAAAGGCGGTATATGATGACGGTATAGTTTTTATAAAGGACGGAAAGGTCGGAGCGGCTGACAGAAACGGAAAGACAGTAATCAAGCCGATGTATGAGGCTGTTTCGTGGACGGATATGGAGGATATCTGCAGCTATGACGGCTGCTTTAACACGGTTGCATACGAGGGCGGCTCTTTCTGTGCAGAGCATATGAACCTGACCGAGCTTCCGTACTGCAAAATGCCCGGCTGCTTTAATCACGTGACCTACAGCTGGAATGATTATTGCACCGCGCATAAATATATGGATTAGCTCAAACGTTCACAAACTATTAACATATCTTTCACAAATTATTAACCCATAAAAACAAAAACTTGATATACTATAATTGTAGCAACGAAATGCTACAGAAGCAAATACATAACTCCCTCCCTTGAAGGCCGTTCCCCCAAACGGTCTTCTTTCTTTTTTGTT
>CAJLFL010000225.1 GCA_905205855.1 uncultured Eubacteriales bacterium
ACAGATAAAAATAAGACCTTTAAGGATTTTGTAAAATTTGCGGTATTGGTTTTGATAGCTTATACAATTCATGCATCAGCTATTATATGCATTCCGATTTGGTTTATACGAAAGATTCCGTTCAATAATAAAACCGTGATAGCTTTCTTTGTTTTGATAGCCGCTTGCTATGTGTTTAAAAGTTTGGTTACGGGAATTGTTTTTAATCTCGCCGGAAATATATCAGATAAATATGAAGGGTATAATTCATTAGGAGCGGAAAATGTAGGAATATTATTGTATTTAATGATTTTGGTGTCAGTTATATTCGGTTTATTTGTATCCGGATTTCTTCAAGACAAATGGAATCAGACAATGTTTTATATGCTTTGCATAATGTTGGTTATATTCCCGGCAGTGCAGGGCGGTGGAGCTGTTATGCGTGCATATTATTACTTTTATATTTTTATGATTATATATATCCCTAATATGTTAAACAGCATAGACAGAGGAAAAGATTTGCCTATTTTGATGCTTGTTATTATGATATATCTTATACTCGGTCTTTATCAATTTTATGTCGCTGTTGCAGGGAACAGTAACCATATTGTACCGTATCAATTTTTCTGGCAGAGGTGAGATAAGTATGGATGAAATAAAGTATTTTGGCTTTTACGACAGTATGTTAGGCCGTAGAAGTATGAGTATGGCGGCGGTAAATAAAATGAACTATATATGTCAAGCTATATCTTCAAACGGCAAAAAAGTTAGAATTATAGCATGCGGAATGGGTGCTGAAGAAAACATTGCAGCTTGCGAGGAGAATATTCAGGAGAATATATCAGTAAAATATTTTAACACAAAAAAAAGCTCGAAATATCGAATATTTCACTTGATAAATTTACTTAGACGTAATATAATACTGTTCAAGTATATTATAAAGAATGTATCTGAAAATGAAACAATAATTGTATACCATTCATTGGCATTGATGAGATGTTTATGGCTGGCAAAAAAAATTAAAAAATTCAGGATGGTTTTAGAGGTTGAAGAAATATATAACGATGTAATTTTAAAATCCGATCGTGCAAGGCAGCGGGAGGTAGAGTTTATACAGCTTGCTGACGCATATGTTTTTCCGACCGGACTTCTCAATTCAGAGCTTAATAAAACCGGTAAGCCATATGTTATTATTCACGGTACATATAAAGCCGAACCGGAAATAGCCGAAAAGCCTGCTGACGGAAAAATACATATTGTCTATGCAGGTACATTTGATCCGAGAAAGGGCGGTGGCTTAGCAGCAGCAGCAGCAGAGTATCTCCCTTATAACTATCATGTGCATATACTCGGCTTCGGCTCAGATGATGAAATAAAAATGATGAAAGACAAAATAGAAGAAGTAAACGCTAAATCGGAAGCGACAGTAACATATGACGGATTGCTCAGCGGAGCGGAGTATACAAAGTTTTTGCAAAGCTGTGATATTGGACTTAGTACGCAGAATCCGGACGCGGCTTTTAACGCTACATCATTTCCGTCAAAGATATTGTCTTATATGGCAAACGGACTCAGGGTGGTTAGTATAAGGATTCCGGCAATATCGGAATCCGGTGTCGGCAGCAGTGTATATTATTATGATACTCAAACGCCGCAAAATATTGCCGAGGCAATAAAAAGCATTAACTTAAATGATGATTATAACGGCAGAGAAATAATTGTTGAATTGGACAAGCAGTTTAGAAGTGAAATAACTCAATTAATTGAATAAAAACAATGAAAGGAGATGCTCCTGTAGTAGACATCAGGACATGAAACATATGGGAAGTAGAAAAATAGGTGTCTTGCTATCGTATGTAATGATGGTATTTGAAGTGCTTTCAACACTTTTGCTCACGCCTTATATCATAAGAACGTTAGGACAGGCAGAGTATGGTGTATATAAGCTTTCGGCGTCAGTTGTTGCGTATTTGTTGCTTTTGGACTTGGGTGTCGGAAATGCAGTGATAAGATTTACTTCAAAATATCGTGCTACCGGCGATGTTGAGCAGGGACAAAAGTTTGCCGGAGTTTCCATTATTTATTACTCTGCTATAGCAGTAATAACTATAATTTGCGGTGTATTTTTAATTCATATCTATCCGACTATTTTTGCAAATGGTCTGAGTTCAGATGAGGTAGCGCTTGGGCAGCGGCTTTTAAGAATTACTGTCTGCAATGCTGCTGTAACGCTTGCAACAGCTGTATATGCTAATATAATAATAGCCTATGAGTATTTTGCCGTTTCAAGAATTTGCTCGATTGTTCAGATACTTTTAAAAATACTAATGACTGTTATTGTATTAAAGCTTAGTATGGGAAGCGTTGGAATAGTTACGGTTAATCTTATAACAACTATTTTGTGCAGAGGAATATTTGTTGCTTTTGTTTTCCTAAAAATAAAAATAAAACCCATTTTTCACGGAATACAAATGAGTTTTATTAAGGAAATTATTATATATTCATCATTGATTTTACTTCAGATGGTTGCAACTCAAATAAATGCATGTGCAGATCAAATACTGCTTGGCATGCTTGTAAGTTCTTCATCGGTTATCATTGCTGTATACAGTGTCGGAACACAGATTGTACAGTATTTCCAGAGTATTGGCTCAGCATTTAACAATATCTTGATGCCGGGTGTTGTAAAAATGGTAGAAGGAAATGTAGGTTCTGATAGATTGTGTGACGAAATGATTCGTATTGGCAGAATAATTTTTATGGTTTTAGTTTTAATATGGGGATGTTTTTTGGTATTTGGCAATCAGTTTGTAGTATTATGGGCAGGAAACAAAAACACACAAGCTTATTATGTTGCAATTATACTAATGACTGCATATACTTTGATTCTTCCTCAGTCAATCGGAAGTCAGATTTTATGGGCAATGAATGAGCATAAAGAACAAGCGATACTAAAGATTATTATTGTTATACTAAATATTATTTTGACAGGTTTACTTATTAAATGGAATCCATTGATTGGGGCTACTATAGGGACATTTATATCACTTGCCCTTGGTGATATTGGAGTTATGAATATTATTTTTAAACACAAGATAGGAATAAATCTTGCAAAATATTACACAGAATTGTTGAAGGGAATTTTACCTTGTATTATTGTTGCTTCTATATTCGGAGCGTTATTTAAACTTATTGGTTTGTCTGGATGGATAGGATTGATAGTAAATATAGGCGTGATGTGTATT
>CAJLFL010000226.1 GCA_905205855.1 uncultured Eubacteriales bacterium
CCCCGAGCTGGAGGAGCAGGCCCTCATCACCAAGCGCCGCCCCAACGGCTCCATAATCCGGAGTTAAGTATTTTAAATAAAGGATGTGCGTTTGATGTATAAACAGGCGGCTGAATATATAAAGTCAAGGCTTGACTGTGTACCGGAAACAGCTGTAATACTCGGAACCGGACTTGGCGGAATAATTGATATAAATAAAGATTCTGTTTTGATTCCGTACAGAGATATTCCGGAGTTTCCTATATCGACCGTGCATAAGGGAAACCTTATTTTGACCGGTGCCGGCGGGAAAAAGGTCTTGTTTATGCAAGGCAGAGTACATTTTTATGAGGGCTATACAATGCAGCAGCTTGCGGTGCCGGTACAGGCGCTGTACGCTGCCGGTGTGAAGCGGCTTATTGTCACTAATGCTTCGGGAGGCATAAATGAAGACTATGTACCCGGAGATATAGTGATGATTACCGATCATATCAAGCTTGACCTTGACAGTCCGCTGAGAGGTAAAAACCCTGATGAGTTAGGAAACAGATTTTTTGATATGACTCAGGCATATACTCCGCGCCTGCGTGAAACAGCGTTAAAGGCGGCAGGAATTGCCGGGATAGAACTCAAAAGCGGAATATATGCGTATATGGGCGGACCGCAGTTTGAAACTCCGGCGGAGATACGTATGCTCAGAATGATGGGTGCCGATCTTGTCGGAATGTCAACGGTGCCGGAGGTTATATGCGCGGCACATTGCGGCATGGAGGTGCTTGGATTGTCGTGCGTCACCAATATGGCAGCCGGTATGAAGAACGGCGGACTTAATCAGTCTGTTATAGATAATGCTGAAAAACAGCTTGAGGTCAGACTTAAAAATCTCATAACGGAGGTAGTGAAATTACTGTGAATAAAATTGCAAGCTTTACCGTTGACCACAGAAAAATCAAAGAAGGCGTATATATATCACGCACAGACGGAGATATTGTGACATATGATTTGCGTATGCGTAAGCCGAATACCGGTGATTTGCTGTCAAATTCGGCAATGCATTCACTGGAACATATTTTTGCAACAATGGTGCGTAATTCCGAAATGGCAGATAAAATAATATACTATGGCCCTATGGGGTGTCAGACAGGGTTTTATCTTTTAATACGAAACAGCAATCACAGCCAAAATCTTAAACTGATAAAGGATACACTTAAAAATATCATTGAATATAACGGAGAAATGCCCGGTGCAAGCGAGATAGAATGTGGAAATTACCGAAATTTGGACTTGGCTATTGCAAAACACGAAGCAGAGGTTTATTATAATAAGATAATAAACAACACTATTGATGATATGAGGTATCCGGAATGAGCAGTATACTGATATACAATGTTACTGCCGTTACAATGTGTGATGAAGCAGGAGTTATAGAAAACGCTTATATCAGCATTGACGGCAATAAAATAACGTATGCCGGCAATGAAAAACCAACCGGCAGCTTTAACATAACTATTGACGCAGCCGGAATGGCAGCAATGCCCGGCCTTGTAAATGCACATACGCATACAGCAATGACAGTTCTGCGTAGTTATGCTGATGACATGAATCTGCAGGATTGGCTGTTTGAAAAGATTTTTCCGTTTGAAGATACGCTTACGCCTGAGATGGTATATGATGCAAGTGTAAACGGAATAAAGGAAATGCTGTCTACCGGTACTACCTGCTTTAATGATATGTATTTCTTTCAGGAGGAAACTGCGAGAGCGGCGAAAGAGCTTGGTATGCGCGGAGTTTTGAACGAGGGTATAACAGATTCTGTTTTAGAAAACAAAATCAAAAAGACAGAAGCGCTTGAGGTAAAACAGCCGCTCAGTGTGGGAATATCTCCTCATGCGGTATATACCTGTAATCCGGATACGCTTAAATACTGTGCAGAGTATGCTAAAAAACACAATATGAGTATTCATGTTCATCTTTCAGAAACCGAAAAAGAAAACGAAGATTGTGTAAAAGAATACGGAATGAGTCCGACAGAGCTTATGGAAAAATGCAGTTTGTTTGATGTTCCGGCTGTTGCCGCGCATTGCGTGTGGCTGTCGGATAAGGATATTGAGATTCTTAAAAAGCACAACGTGACTGTTGTTCATAATCCGGTGAGCAATCTGAAACTTGCATCCGGTATTGCGGATATTCCGAAGCTGTCGGAAAAAGGCGTAAATATAGCTTTGGGAACAGACGGCGCATCAAGCAACAATAATCTTGATTTGTTTGAAGAAATAAAGTTGACCGCTATACTTCACAAATGGACAGCAAAGAATCCTTCGGTGCTTCCTGCATGGGAGGTCTTAAAGATGGCTACTGTCAACGGAGCAAAGGCGCTTGGGTATGAAAACCTTGGAATGTTAAAAAAAGATTATCTTGCAGATATTATATTGGTTGATTTTAACGTGCCGCATCTTACGCCGAATAACAATACGGTTTCAAATCTTGTTTACGCTGTCCGCGGCAGTGATGTAGCATACACGATATCTGACGGCAGAATCGTATATCACAGAGGAAAATCACAGGATAAGTTTTTGATATAGAAAAAAGGAGGATAATTATGGCACAGGTTGCGATAGTAATGGGAAGTGATTCTGACCTTCCGGTTGTAAAGGGAGCAATAAACCGTCTGACAGAATTTGGTGTTGATTATGAGGCGCATGTTATATCTGCACACCGCACACCATATCTGGCGGAGGAGTTTGCAAAAAACGCGAAATCAAACGGAGTTAAAGTAATAATAGCCGCGGCAGGAAAGGCGGCACATTTGGGCGGAGTTATTGCGGCGTACACAACATTGCCGGTTATTGCGCTGCCTATAAAATCATCACTGATGGACGGCCTGGATTCTTTGCTTTCAATGGTTCAGATGCCAAGCGGTATACCTGTCGCAACAGTTGCGGTAAACGGCAGTGATAATGCCGGAATTCTGGCAGTCCAGATGCTGGCTTTGTCCGATAAAACGCTTGAGGAAAAGCTTGATAAGTTTAAAACTGATATGGCTGATGCTGTTGCCGCAAAGGATAAAAAACTTCAGGAAGAATTAAAAAATATATAACAAACACAGGAGGAGCTAAAATGAGTCAGGCGTACAAAAATGCCGGTGTTGATGTTGAAGCCGGATATAAGGCTGTTGAGCTGATGAAGGGACACGTAAAACGAACAAATATT
>CAJLFL010000227.1 GCA_905205855.1 uncultured Eubacteriales bacterium
TCAGGGGTATTAGAATGAAGATTTTGTTGATAACGGATGAAATATGGAATGACAGTATTCACGGAAATAATGTTTTATCGAACTGGTTTGATGGGTTTGATGCGGAGTTTGCCAATATTTGCTGTTGCCCGGGATTGCCGGAAAATAATTGTTGCGACAAATACTTTCAGATAACGGATAGTATGATGCTTAAAAGTATTCTGAAAGGAAAAAGAGCAGGAAGAATTTTATCTGAAACTGAGCGATGGAAACCGGGCGAACCCGCATATAATTCAACGGATATAGGTGGGATTTCTTTTTTACGTAAACACTTCGGTAATATATTAAGATTGTTTAAAACCATAGTCTGGAACTTTGGAAAATATGACACGGAACTATTAGAAAAGTTTGTTAAAGACTATAATCCGGATATCATTTTTTCTCCGCGTTATGCCCACAGTAAGATTTTGCGTCTTGAAAAAGAAGTAATGAAATATACTAAGGCTCCGATTGTTGCTTTTACAGGAGATAACGAATATTCTTTGAGGCGCTTTAGTTTTTCACCTGTATTATGGTGCAATTTATTTTACCAAAGACATGTTTTAAAGAAAATGATGCCTAACTATTCAATGTATTATACATTGTCTGCAGAACAGAAGGCTGAGTATGAAAAGGCCTTTAAAAATCTAAATGTAAAGGTTTTGATGAAATGCGGAGATTTTACGGATGAATATGCTTCAAAAAGTATAAATAGACCTATAAAAATAATATATGCCGGAAAGATATATTCTAAAAGATGGGAAACTCTTGCAAAAATAGGAGAATGTCTGAAAACAATAAACACCGATTCTGTAAAAATGATACTTGATATCTACACAAGAGATACAATATCAAAAAAACAGCGAAAAAAGCTTCATGACGGAAGAAACATTTTTTTAAAGGGCGGTGTTGCTCCGAGTGAGTTAGAAGATATTTATAAAAATGCGGATATAGCTCTGCATGTAGAATCATTTGCGTTCAAATACAGATATTCAACAAGGGTTTCTTTCTCTACAAAAATTATAGATTGTCTTGCAAGCTCTTGTGCGGTTATGGCTGTTGCATGGAGAGAGCACTCTGGTCTTACATATCTAAAGCGCGAGGATGCGGCAATTTGTGTTGATGATTTAGATGATATGCATCGTGTATTATCCGATTTATGTAAGTATCCGGAAAAAATTGAGGAATACAGAAAAAAAGCTTGGGAGTGCGGAAGACGAAATCACACACGGAAAGATGTTCAGCTCATGTTGTATCGAGATTTTGAATCAGTGATGAATAAACATACCGGTTAAAAAGGAGATTTTTTGGATTGGCGAAAGCAAGAAGTGTTTTGGAATTTTATATCATTACGAAGATAATGCGATTTATAATGAATCGCGGACGCAAATAGAACAAACTATAAAAAATACATAGAATGATTCATCGAGGTAATAATATGAAAGTTGTGCAGATAAATGCGGTATGTGACTTTGGCAGTACAGGTAGAATTGTTGCAGAGACATCTGATTTTCTCAGTGCAGTGAATATAGACAATTATATTGCTGTAAGTACAGGTGGCTCTGAGCGCAAAAACGTATATGTAATCGGCAATAAGGTTGATAGAAAAATTCATGCTTTTGCTTCAAGGCTTTTTGGAAAGCAAGGATATTTTTCATATTTTTCAACACTGCGTCTGCTGAATTTTTTAAATGAAGTTTCTCCTGATATTGTTCATTTACATAATCTGCACGGAAATTATATCAATTTTCCGCTATTGTTTGATTATCTTGCAAATAAAAAAACAGCAACGGTTATTACATTGCATGATTGTTTTTTCTACACAGGTAAGTGTGTGTATTATAGCATATCAAAATGCGAAAAATGGAAGACATCATGTGGCGTCTGCCCGCAGCTTGAAAGCGGTAACAAAAGTTGGTTTTTTGACAAAACCCGGGATATGCTGACGGACAAGAAAAAATGGGTATCAGGCATTGATAAATTGGCAGTTATAGGCGTTTCGGATTGGATTACATCTGAGGCAAAGCAATCAATACTAAAGAATTCAAATATAATACGAACGATATATAATTGGATAGATTTGGATGCCTTTTATCCTCATGAATCGAGTATAAAGAAAGAATTAGGAATTGAAGATAAGTATTTGATATTGGGCGTTGCGATATCATGGATTGAGGAAAAAGGTGTAACTGATTTTAACAATTTGACAGATATGCTGGATGACAGGTTTAAAATTGTTTTAGTCGGTAAAGCAGAAAGGGCTTTAAACAAAAAAATTCTGCATATTCAGCGAACAGATGATATTGAAATGTTGTCTGATTTATATTCATCTGCTGATGTGTTTTATAATCCCACTCGCAGAGAAACTTTTGGAAAGGTTACGGCAGAGGCAATGGCGTGTGGTACTCCCGTGATTGCATATAATACAACCGCTTGTACTGAATTGGTCAACAGTGAATGTGGATATATAGAAGAAATTGGAGATATTGAAGCTGTATACAACGATATAATGAAACTTGCAGGAAATAAAGAAAAATACAGTAACTCATGCCGAAAGTTTGCCGAAGATAATTTTGATAAAAATGTAAATCTTGGACAACTTGCTGAGGTGTATGAGGAACTGCTTAAAATACAATAAAACAACTATTTAAGTTTAGAGGGTAGAAGTATGATTGTATATTGGATGCTATTGATTGTTTGCTTGTTTTTGCCTGAGATATGCGGACTATATATGAAAAAGTATGTAATAATTGAATGTGACAAAAAGCGATCTACGCCATTGTTTTATTTTGTTATAATGTCGGCATATATGATAATACTTATAGGACTGCGAAGCAATTACATTGGCAATGATACAATGGGGTATTATAATTCATACAAAAACGCAGCCTCTCTTTCGTTTACATATTTATTGAATGAAGTTTCAGATAAAGGGTTTGTTTTTATCCAAATTTTATTTAATAAGCTTCATATAAATTTTGTGGGCTTTAATTTGATTTATGCTTTGTTTAATATTGTAATTATATCATATCTGATTTACAAAAAATCAAATATGCCGTGGTTTAGTTATTTTTTGTATATAACCTTCGGATTTTTTGTACTTGAGTTTACTATGGTGCGGCAAACATTGGCAATGTCTATTGTTGTGCTTGCAGTTCTCAC
>CAJLFL010000228.1 GCA_905205855.1 uncultured Eubacteriales bacterium
TCAACAAAGTTATTGTTAGTACAATCGCAAATAAGTTTTTTACTCTTTTCATATTACTTCTTCCTTCCAAAAGATTATTCTATATACTAAACACAATTTCCGTATCAAATACTCTATGAAAAATATCTGCGTTTTCTTATATTTAAAATAAAACGCTATTTCACAACGTAGTTATACATTTTGCTGCTTAACGGTTTGCCATTGATGTCAGTTATCAATGCGGTTAATTCAATTCCACTCTCATACTCGCCCGAAAGTTCCATTATACAATCCTCTGTCACTTCTTTAATTGTCTGTCTTGCAGATACAAATACGCCGTTTTTATACGCCAAGGTCAAAAGTCTTACCCTAACTGCTTCTCCGCTATTTCTAAACTGAACGGACACGTTAACCCCGGGCTCGTTTTGCTCTTGGGTGATTTCTAAGCTTTCCACAAATGTCTTGACTGTGTATGCTTTGAACATCATACCGTTTGCTGATGTAACAATCATAACACCGCTTTCAACACTATTACCGGTTATTTCCGTATATACACCGTCTGAATTTACGGTATAAAACCTGGCAGTTTCTGCATTTTCAAGCTGAGTTTTCAGTTTTTCTATGTTTTCGCATCTGGTACTAATAACATCTCCGTTTACCACTGTTTCCGGACTTTTAGACGTTACATCCGGAATAATATAGTCAGCTATATTAATGTCGCTGCCTTTGTATATCCTTATATATCTGAACCCAATATAGCCATTATTTGCCGCATGCCAGATATTCATTCTGTCAACCTTAGCAGTATCAATTTGTGTTGCAATATTCTCATATACTTTTTTGCAGTTTAAATATAAATCAAAACTGTTTGATTCCTTATGATATACAATAGCAACATGATACCATTTATCTTCCTCATAGCTGACAGTAGGATTACTATACTCTATACTGCTTTTGTGTCCGACTTTAATCTTATTTCCTACAAATTCAAAAAATGCATTCTCATTAAATCCGGCAATTTTCTCAGATGAGCGAATTCCAAAGTACAAACTGCTGCCGGCACCGATTTTCAGAGATGTTTCCATTATAAAGTCATCTGACAGCGCTGCTTCCTTGATACTATTAAGTATCATATTTCCCCCGGGTTCAGCACCCTTTGTAAGTTTCGCCATACTTCCCGGTGCGCCGCCGCCTGCATCAGCCACAGCAGCAGTCAGTCCGGTCGGCGTGTAGCCTGTGTTTTCGCCGACCTTTTTATCACTAAAATTCCATTCACTATACACATTCAAATCATCAGCCAATACCGGCATAAAAACCATACTTGATGTTATAATTAAAGCCAATAATGCCGACAAAAAGAAATTAACTTTCTTCATACAATTTCTCCCTTCTTGATTTATTATTTAAAACACTTTTCACACAGTTTCATTTGAACAAATCCTATTGTTGTTTTGCCGAGCTTTTATTCACAAATTATATTGCTTCCCTGTACCGGTTTCATCAAAGGTACAATCGAATCGCTCATTGTATAAACTTTTAATTCCTTCACTTGTTTTTCAGGAATCACTCCCACATCCTGCAAGTACATTGTCAACTTATTGTTTTCAAGCACAATCGGATCTATCTTTAAATCATAAAGAATATCATTATTATACATAGCCGTTATAAGCTGTCCTGTTATTTCATCATTCGTATTGTTTATAAATAAATACTTTGTTTTAAACATATCTCCTACTTTTATCAACAACTGCCCGGCAAGCAGATCTCTGATTTGCTCTCTCATTTCCACCGCAGTTATGTTGTCTATTCTGATAGAATACTCATCTTTTGATGTCATATAAAATCGCGCATAAAAATTATCAAAGCTTGGTCTTTTATTTTCTTTGCTGACTAAAGAACAATCCGCAACTCCACCAATCAAAAACCCATTTTCATAAGCTGCAGCAGTTTTAGTCCTTGTGTTGCAAAGTATTCCGATATTTTTGGTTTCCCCTGTTTTTATCTCGGAATACCTTGCAGCACTGTTACCATCCCTGTCAATGTTACCGCTAAAATACTCTATTTTTCCATCGGATTCCAACTTAAATAAATCATATGAATTATTTGAACCGGCATTTGCGCTTCTCAACGACAGGTACATTTCCCCGTTTGAAATATTATCTGCAGTTATGTCAAAGCTAATATAGAATATTCCATCTGAAGATCTTGCGGGCGGATTTATAAATGCACTGACCGAGCCGCTTCCCTTGTCAGCCCCAATCATAAGCGAATTACCGCTTCCGGCTGAACTTACACGTAAATATGCATTTTCTTTTACAGACACCATCCACCTTTTTTTGCTTATAAATTCCTCGCTACAATTGTAGCCATCGAAATCTTCATAAAATGCAAAATTATTATCTAATTTTTTTTTTGCAAAGCAGCAAATTCCAATACATTGTTATATTCGTTAACATTGCTGCAATGACAAACCATTCTTATATATCTTGCATTCACCCTGTCAAACGGTATTACTTCTATAGAATCAATTTGATTTTTATTCTTTAGACCTTCTTTTACCGTTTTCCATTCCTCTTTATCATTTGATACCTGAATATCAAATGTGTATGTCCTTTCTTTTCCCCAATGGAACACCGTCCCGACAGCGTCTATCGTTCTTTCATTACCGAGATCAAGTATAATATACTGTCCGTCGCCGCTTGATGTCCAGCGTGTACTGAGGTCATTATCATTCACGTTTTGTTTCGGATTTGCCTCCTCAGGTTCACTGCTTGCCTCTATCTCATAAACCGGCAGTCTTGTCATTCCATCAACATCCGGCAAATACTTCAGCGGTATAAAGCTTATAGTATACGTTCTATACATTTCTCCGCTCGGTGACTTTACGGTAAAGCTTACACTGTTTGAATCTATGTTCTTTTCCAGAATCAATCCGTCTTCAACGGTTGCCGTAACCTCCGGTTTAATATTCATATCCTCCAGAATAACCTCATATCCAACCGTTGTTGGACTAAAACCCAAAATAGTACGCCCGTTTACCTTTATATCCGATATAACCGGAATCGTTTCAAGTGAACCGGCAGGAGCAGACCAATCGTCAAGAGCAGTGTTTACATTAGGACTGTTTTCACTCGGATCACCTATCGGAACAAACTTCGCCTGAATATACATACTTCCGCTTGCCTTCATTTTTACCGCT
>CAJLFL010000229.1 GCA_905205855.1 uncultured Eubacteriales bacterium
TGCCCCTGCGGGGTGGAGTGTGTATTGTATATTGTTTAACCTCATGTGGTCGCCCATTTCGCCTTTCATAAACAAAATATTGTTTAACATCTGTGCTTATGCCGCATAATTAAAAAATAAAATATTGAACTTTTTTATATTATATGGTACAATAAAATATAATGCACAGTTTGACATGGAGGATAAAGGATGGGCAACAAACAGGAAAGAATACGGAATTTTTCTATTATAGCACATATAGACCACGGAAAAAGCACTCTTGCTGACCGCCTGCTTGAAAAAACAGGCGCACTGACTCAAAGAGAGATGCAGGCACAGATTCTGGATAATATGGATCTTGAGCGTGAGCGCGGAATCACTATAAAAGCACGTGCCGTGAGATTATTATACAAGGCGAATGACGGTAATCAATATGTCCTGAACCTGATAGACACACCGGGACACGTTGACTTTAACTATGAGGTTTCGCGCAGTCTTGCCGCCTGCGAGGGGGCAATTCTTGTTGTTGACGCGGCACAGGGAATAGAGGCGCAAACCCTTGCCAATACCTATCTTGCACTTGAGCATGATCTGGAGCTTGTTCCTGTTATAAACAAAATAGATTTGCCGTCCGCAAGACCTGATGAGGTCAAAAAGGAGATTGAGGATGTTATCGGAATTGACGGCGAGGACGCGCCGCTGATTTCGGCTAAAAACGGTGTGAATATTGAGGCTGTTCTTGAAAAAATAGTGGAGCTGATTCCGCCGCCGGACGGAGATGAAAACGCTCCGCTGAAGGCGCTTATATTCGACTCGTATTATGATCCGTATAAGGGCGTAATTGTCTATGTAAGGGTAAAGGACGGAAAAATCAAAGCCGGTTCTCAGATAAAAATGATGGCAACAGGCGCGGTATTTGACGTTGTGGAAACAGGTTATCTTCACCCCAACGGTATGCTCCCTGCCGAGGCTATAAGTGCCGGTGAGGTCGGCTATATTGCCGCAAGCATAAAAACCGTCAGCGAGGTTCATGTCGGCGATACCGTTACTACTGTTGAAAACGGCGCTGCAGAGGCTCTGCCCGGCTATAAAGAAGTAAAGCCTATGGTGTATTGCGGAATTTATCCGGCTGACGGCGCCAGATACGAGGATTTGCGTGACGCGCTGGAAAAGCTCCAGCTAAACGACGCGGCGCTTAAATTTGACGCGGAAACATCAATTGCGCTCGGCTTTGGATTCCGCTGCGGATTTCTCGGACTTTTGCATATGGAGATTATACAGGAACGCTTAGAGCGCGAGTATAACCTTGATTTGGTTACGACTGCGCCGTCTGTTGAGTATAAGGTTATAAAAACCGACGGGACGGAGCTTATAATAGATAATCCGACCAATCTGCCTGATCCGTCTGAAATCGACTATATGTTAGAGCCGATAGTTTCGGCTTCAATCATGACGCCTAAGGAATATGTCGGCAGCATAATGGAGCTTTGCCAGGAAAGGCGCGGAACATATATTGATATGACATACCTTGACGATACGCGTGTTTCGCTTAACTATGAGCTTCCGCTTAACGAGATAATATATGACTTTTTTGACGCGCTTAAATCCCGTACGCGCGGTTATGCTTCGTTTGATTATGAGTTTAAGTGCTTTGAGCGCTCAGAACTTGTAAAGCTTGATATGCTTTTAAACGGCGAGATGGTTGACGCTCTGTCGTTTATAGTTCATAAAGAGCGCGCATATACACGCGGCAGACGTATGGCGGAAAAGCTGAAGGATGTAATTCCAAGACAGCTGTTTGAGGTTCCGATTCAGGCGGCGGTCGGCGGTAAGATTATCGCCAGAGAAACAGTAAGAGCAATGCGTAAGGATGTATTGGCAAAGTGCTACGGCGGTGATATTTCGCGTAAAAAGAAGCTGCTTGAAAAGCAGAAGGAGGGTAAAAAGCGTATGCGCCAGGTGGGTTCTGTCGAGGTTCCGCAGGAGGCTTTTATGTCGGTTCTTAAACTGGACTAAGAAAGACATATCGGCTACGGAGGGATACAAATTGAACGGAATTTATGTGCATATACCGTTTTGTGCGGCAAAATGCAGATATTGCGACTTTAACTCATACGCCGGGCTTTCAGAATACCGCGAAAGCTATATTTCCGCTCTGTGCAAAGAAATTTCAGAATTTGAATTTGCCCCCGGTTCTGCCGCAGATACGGTGTACTTTGGCGGCGGAACTCCGACAATCTGCACGCCCGGTGAGCTTGGACAGGCGCTTGATACAATCAGAGCAAGAACACACCTTGACGAAAATTGTGAGATTACTCTGGAATGTAATCCCGGAACATCTGATTATGCTGCGTTTAAGGCTCTGCGCCGCCGCGGTTTTAACCGCCTCAGTATAGGTTTGCAGTCGGCTGATGATAAAATGCTTAAAACTCTCGGCAGAATTCATACATTTGAGGATTTTAAGACCTGCTTTGCAGATGCAAGGCGCGCCGGATTTGATAATGTTTCACTTGATTTGATATACGGTCTGCCGGGACAAAGCCTTGATAACTGGCGTGATACGCTTAAAAAGGCGGCAGCGTTCGGGGCGGAGCATATCTCGTGCTATGCGTTAAAGATTGAACCCGGTACGCCTTTTGCCGATATGCAGCTTGACCTGCCGGATGACGACGCTGTGGGGGATATGTATGATTATGCGGTTGAGTTTCTGAAGCAAAATGGGTATAACAGATATGAAATCTCAAATTTTGCAAGGAGCGGATTTGAGAGCAGACATAATCTGAAATACTGGAACTGTGACGACTTTGCCGGCTTTGGCGCAGGGGCGTATTCCTGTGTAAACGGCAGGAGGTACAGCAATATCAAAAGCCTTACGGAATACTGTAAAAAAGGCGGAATAGGATGTATTGATCCGCAAACCGAGGTTGTATTAACAAAAGAAGATAAAATGAGTGAGTTCTGTTTTTTGGGGATGCGGCTTGAACGCGGAATTTCGGAAAAAGAATTTGAGCGCAGATTTGACTGCCGGATTGATGATATATATAAAGCTGAAATAGAAAAAAACCTTTCAAGAGGGACTCTTGAAGGAAACAACGGAAGAATATGGATTCCGGATAAGAGACTGTTAGTCAGCAACAGTATGCTTGT
>CAJLFL010000230.1 GCA_905205855.1 uncultured Eubacteriales bacterium
CACATAAGCCTTTTTGAGTTGTCTTGTTATAATACGGTGCAACAAACAAAACAACGTCAGCGCCGATTTTTTCAGCAAAACGGCTCATTGCGACAGCATGTGCTGTGTAATTGCTGCCCGTACCCGCAATTACAGGAATACGCTTTGCGGTTTTATCAACTACAAAGCGTAAGATTTCTTCATGTTCTTCATCGGGAAGGGTAGGAGCTTCACCTGTAGTAGCACAGACAACTAAAGCGTCCGTATTATTCTTTATATGAAACTCTATCAATCCTTCGAGACGTGAATAATCAACCCCGGTTTCGGTAAACGGAGTTATAAGTGCAACTGCTGAACCGGTAAAAATTGGATCTTTCATATTAACTTACCCCTTTCAAATAATATAAAATCAATCAAAATTTCCTTTGGCGGCAAGAAGTTCAGCCATCAGAACGGCTCCGCCGGCTGCGCCGCGCAGAGTGTTGTGCGAAAGGCATACAAATTTATAGTCATATTGTGAATCTTCACGCAGACGTCCCATCGAAACTGCCATTCCGTTTTCAAGATTTCTGTCCAGCTTAACCTGCGGACGGTCGTTTTCTTCAAAATAGTTAAGAAAATGCTTAGGTGCGGACGGGAGTTCAAGTTCCTGAGGAACACCTTTAAAGTTCTGCCAGTCAGCCTTTATCTGTTCTATTGTAGGCTTGTTTTTAAATTTAACAAAAACAGCTGCCATATGTCCGTCAGAAGATGCGACACGCAGACATTGTGTGGTAATAGAGGGGGAATCAGCGTCAACAATTTTGTCACCGTCTATATGTCCCCAAATTTTCAAAGGTTCTATTTCGCTTTTTTCTTCCTCACCGCCGATATACGGTATAACATTATCAACCATTTCAGGCCATGTTTTAAAGGTTTTGCCTGCGCCGGAAATTGCCTGATAAGTGCAAGCCAGAACCTCAGAAACGCCATACTTCATCAAAGGATGAAGCGCTGGCACATAGCTCTGCAGCGAGCAGTTTGATTTAACCGCAACAAAACCGCGTTTTGTACCGAGACGTTTACGCTGAGCGTTAATGATTTCCGCGTGATCGGGATTGATTTCCGGAATAATCATAGGTACATCCGGAGTATGTCTGTTAGCTGAGTTGTTTGATACTACAGGGCATTCAGCTTTTGCATAAGCTTCTTCAAGAGCTTTGATTTCATCCTTTTTCATATCAACCGCACAGAATACAAAATCTACCTGGGCGGCGATTTTTTCAACATCCTCAGCTGCGTTATATATAACCATGTCTTTAACACTGTCGGGAATATCAACCGGCATAGCCCAACGCTGACCTACTGCCTCTGTATAGGTTTTTCCTGCGCTTCGCGGAGAAGCTGCAAGGAGCTTGAGATTAAACCAGGGGTGTTTATCAATCAGAGTTATAAAACGCTGACCTACCATACCTGTTGCGCCGATTATTCCGACATTATACTGTTTCACTGAAATTTCCTCCTTAATTGTATGACTGAAGCTGACAGATTCATTTTGAATACCAGCATTTCTGATATAATTATTATATGCTATCTGAAATGAGATGTCAATTATTTTTTGTTTTTCTTTGCCTTTTCGAGTTCTTCTTTCATATTTTCGTGCTGAAGTGCAGCAGCCTGAGTTACGTTTTCAAGATATCCGCGTTCCTCAAAGCTGTCGACAAGTCCACTCTCAATTTGCGGTTCAACCTGATGTGCAGCCTGATATTTGTAAATAAGTTTCAGCATTATCGGTGTAAGAATGGTGGTGGCGACAACCATTATAATAATCGGACCAAAGAATGTATCATTCATAAGACCGAGCGTTGCGCCTTTTGTTGCAACAATAAGGGCAACTTCACCTCTGGAAACCATACCGACACCGATTTTAATTGCCTGCAGATTTGTATATTTGCATATTTTTGCACCAAGTCCGCAACCGATAATTTTTGTGATGATTGCAACAACGGTCAGCAGTACAGTAAACAGAATCAAGGTGCTGTTTATATCATCTATAACAACTTTAAGACCGACGCTTGCAAAGAATACCGGCGAGAGAATCATGTATGATATTCCGTCAAACTGCGTCTGCATATATGTACGGTGTCTGTTATTTGAAAGCAGAAGTCCGGCAACAAATGCACCCGTTATATCAGATATTCCGAAGAATTCTTCGGATATATATGCCATAACAAGACAGAAGGAAAATGCAAGAACCGGAAAACGTTTTAAATCTTTTTTATAGCGGTTAAGCCATGGGATAACAAACTTAATAAACAGAAATGCGACTATTCCGCAGAATATAAAGAATCCGATAATTTTAAGTCCTGCCATCGCTATGCTGACAGAGGGATCCGCAAAGCTGCTTATTACGGTGAGAGCTATAATACCCAAAACGTCATCAATAAGAGCCGCACCGAGTATAGCGTTTCCGGATCTGGTCGAAAGCTTGCCGAGCTCTTTTAAAGTTTCAACGGAGATACTAACCGAAGTTGCGGTCAGAATAACACCGATAAAAATATTCTGTAGTGTGGCCATGCTGTCATGATTATTATTAAAGAAAGATGTAAGCCACCATCCGCCGAGTAGCGGAACAATAACACCAATTAAAGCTATTATTGTAGCGGCAAGACCGCACTTTTTCAGTTCCTTTATGTCAGTTTCAAGACCTGCGCTGAACATAAGGACAATAACGCCTATTTCAGCTATGCTTTTTATCAAGTCGGTTTCATGAAGCCATCCAAGACACGCCGGACCGAGAATAAGTCCTGCAAGCAAAGCGCCTACTACCTGTGGCATTTGGATTTTTCTTGTAAGTATTCCCAAAAGCTTTGTGCTTAATAATATGATAGCTACATCCAACAAATACTTAACGCCCATTGTTTATTACCCCGTTCTTTCCTAAATATTATACAAAATAGTAGTTTTTTCGCAAAAACATGAAATATTATACTACATAAATATATTAAAATCCACTATAATTTCTGCCAATAAATATACCCAAATTTATTTAATTTTAGGTGTTATTTATAAAATATAAAATATTTTGAAATTACAAGCTGAATTATACGTTTTTCTTGACTTTTCGAAGTCTAAAAGGTATACTTTAAATAA
>CAJLFL010000231.1 GCA_905205855.1 uncultured Eubacteriales bacterium
TATAGATCTTTATAATAACGAAAAGGTGTGGCGATGGATATTCCTATTTGTAAACATATGGAAGAGCACGGGCTACGGAATGATATTCTATCTGGCTACAATTACCGGAATCAACACAGAACTGTATGAGGCGGCATATCTTGACGGCTGTGGTCTGCTGAAGCGTATACGTTATGTCACGCTTCCGCTTATTCTGCCGACCACATGTATACTTTTACTGCTGAGCTTAGGCGGAATATTAAAGGGAAATATGGATATGTTTTACCAGCTGGTTGGCAACAATCCGAACCTCTATAAGGCAACTGACGTTATAGATACGTACGTTTTCAGAAGTATGACGCAGCTTAAGGATTATACTGTTACCACCGCTGCGGGAATGTATCAGCAGGTTATAGGCTTTGCGCTTGTTATAACGGTCAATTTTATAATCAAAAGATTTGATCCGGACAGCGCAATATTTTAAGGGGGGTGATTTTTAATGAAAAAGACGGCGGAGGAAATAGGCTTTAATATATTTGCGTTGATTGTCATAACGATTTTTGCCGCGCTTTGTATTTTGCCGATATTATATACAATATCCGGATCATTTACGCCGGAACAGGATCTGGCGATGGGGCTAAAGCTTATACCGGAAAGATTCACTCTTGACGCATACAGACTTGTTCTCAAAGATCCCACGGCAATGCTGAGGGCGTACGGCGTGACAATACGTCTTGTCATATTCGGTACAGCGCTGGGACTGTTTCTTACAACCATGACGGCATACGTGCTTTACAGAAGGGATTTTAAGGCAAGAAATGCTCTGTCATTTTTCCTGTTTTTTACCACCCTCTTTTCGGGCGGGCTTGTTCCGCATTACATACTGTACTGTGAACTTGGACTGCGCAACACGTTTCTGGCGCTGATGCTCGGCGGACTTTTGTCGGTAATGAACGTAATAATAGTAAGGTCGTACTTTACCGCAAATATCCCGCAGGAGCTGGTTGAATCGGGTAAGATTGACGGAGTAAACGATTTTAAGATTTACACAAAAATAATACTTCCGTCCTCGGGACCGATTCTGGCGACGATAGGGCTTTTGACCGCTCTGCTTTACTGGAACGACTGGTCGACTGCGATGATTTATATATCCGACAGCAAGCTGTATCCCCTTCAGTATTATTTATACAGGATATTCCAGAATGCGGAACTGAAGCAGAAAATGGAGGCAGCGGGTGCAAGCACAAGTGCAATGACTACTCCGAAAGAAAGCTATAAGCTTGCTATGACGGTGTTTACGATGGGACCCGTAATACTGTTCTATCCATTTGTACAGAAGTATTTTGTTGCCGGCGTAACGGTCGGTGCGGTAAAGGGATAATGAAAAGATAATAAAAAGGTAATAAAGGAGGTTAAAGTATGAGCCTTATAAAAAAGGTTGCGTTTGCTATTGCTGCAATCGGCGCGGCGTCAGCACTGCTGTGCGGCTCTGCCCTTGCGGCGGATACCGAGTACGGCAGAATCGCATATTTTGACGTAAACGGCAATCCGATGACAAGCTTTGTAAGCGGAGATACGGTGGTCGCTAAGATAAAGACAAGATCGGCGGAGCCGAAAAAAATGACTTTTATGCTTCTGCTGTATGATGACGACAAACTGACTGCATGCGGACTTGATTCAAAGCAGGCGGACGGAGGAGTTACGGAATATTCGGCAAGCATAACGATTCCGGCAGAGGTTGGCAAGCCTGAGCTTAGCGCCGTGATGTGGGACAGTCTTGCCGAAATGAATCCCATATGCGCGTCAAGTAATTTCGGCAGCGCCGATACGGACATGATCGCTCTGTATATAAACGGCGCGGCGATAGAAGACTTTAATCCGGAGGTGACGGATTACAGTGTAAAGGTTGCGGCAGATACGCTCAAGCTTCCTTTGATCACGGCAAAGACCGAAGACAACGGTGCTAAAATCGAGGTTACCAATCCGGAAAGTTTTCCGGGAAAGAGTACAGTCAGGGTGATAGCTCAAAACGGTACGGCAAGCGATAAGGTCTATACCATAAATTATGAATGTGATCAAAAGCTTGTAGATAACATCGATTTTCCAAATGAGGCGGTAAAAGCGCAGTATAACGGAAAATACACGTATTTTCCGGCAGTTGAAAAAGGCTTTGCTCCATACTGTGACAGAGGTGCGGTTACCGTAATATCCGATGAAATTATAGGCAAGCCGTATATTCAGGGATCAATTGGACAGTATTCGGCAAACGAAACCAAGATCAAGGAGATAACAGATTGCTGGAATGATTCGGACGCGATATGGTTTACATTTGATCTTAATCGTCCGGCAACGGTAGAAACTTATTCCGAATTGCCGCTGCCAAAAAGCAGATGGAAGGATATAGGAGAGAGATTTTCTCTTGAAGGCAGTAATCCGTATTACGGTTGGGGCTGGACCTGCAAATATAAGTATTCCGTCAAAGCGGATGTTGGAAGATTTGAGGTTCCTCCGCTCTGTACGGACAGCGGAATGTTACTTACCTTTGTTTTTGACGGCTATACAGAGCCGGCAGACGTAAATGAACTTGATTTTTAAAGGGAGCATACTCCCTTTGCATTACATGTATGTAATGCAAAACAAACGCTTATTAAAAAATATACGAGGAGGAAATAATAATGTTTAAATGTTTTAAAAAGGCTGTTTCTCTGGCGGCTGCCGCTTCCGTACTTGTATGCAGCCTTCCGTTTATGGTCGTAAGCGCCGCAACAAACGGTAATAATGTCCGTGTGTCACAGGTGGAATTTTTTGGTGAAAGCGCCAATCTCGGTGCAAGGGTTTTTGTCAGAAACAGTGGTGATCCGGTAGAATGCAGACTTGTACTGGCAGTATACAAATCTGATAAAAGCCTTAAAAGCGCCGCAGTCTGCAAGGGGGCAAACGCTATTCTTGAAGCAGGCACGCTTGATGCCTCTGACGAGGGTGATAGTGTAAAGGCATTTGTATGGAAAGCCGGCGATAACGCTCCGATAGCTGAGGCGGCAGATTTAAGCAAGGACTTTAACGATATACTAAACAATATTGAGATTACCTTTGACGGAGTTTCATTTGCGGATTATATCGGC
>CAJLFL010000232.1 GCA_905205855.1 uncultured Eubacteriales bacterium
ATATGGAAGGCGATTTCAGTGATGACGGCACGGATTATAAGATATACAAATCTCCGCTTACCGCGGGAATGACCTTGATAGGCAAAAACAAAACGGGTTATGACAGATATATACTCAGACAGACTTCATCCGAAAACGAGGATCCGACAAAATCTAAATTAGCTGTCGGAAATTATTATGTAAGCGCGGATAACGGAACGGTAAGTGAGAATAATGAGGCAAAGAATAATGTTGAAGGTTACTTCCGCGAGGTTGGCAATTATACGGCGGACAAATGGCATCATATAAAAACACAGCTCGGCAGAGAGAGTTTAACTGCGGATTCAAAAAATATGTTTGCATTGACCGCAAGAGTGTCGGTAGACAATGACGCTGATGTATATACTGCGTCATATCAGGGAGGATGGCCCTACAGAATCCAGTTCAGAACCCCGACACGCAGAGCGATAGGCTTGTATATTGATAATATAAAGGTAAGATGGAACCTTACAGGTGATTATACCGATACAGTAAGCAGTTTAAGAAGCTTTTCGGTTTCCGGATATGACGGCAGCATAGATAACTCGGCAAAAACGATTACTGTTGGAATACCGATGTGGGATGAGAACGGTGATGCAATTTCACTGGGCAGTCTGACAACAACAGCAAGGACAGTTTCTGCCGGCGACAGTGTAAGAGTGGGCAAAACCTTGCTTTCCGGCGGAACGGAAAAGACAGGCAGTATAGATTATACAAACGGCGGATGTTATGTAACGATAAACGGCGAGAACTATAAGCTGACAGTAAAGCGTGTGCTGACTGAGAGCTTTGACAGCGGAATAAGCGGCAGCTTTGGCGGATTCACCTCTAATTCTAACTGGGATGGCAATAATGGCGGCTCAGGTACGATTGCGATAACAGGTAATGCACATAAGGGGTGGTTCTCTGCTATTGCCGAAAAGGGCGGAAGTGATTTGGATGGCAGTTATCTTGCCAAAAAGAGTATAGGCTTTGTAAGCAGCAGTGATGTAAAAAGCCTCAGTGATTCTTCTGCTGTTATGCCGGCAGGCGTCACAAAGACAAGCGGAAAGGTGCTTAAAATTGACAATCCATCAAACGGTAATACAGCCGGAGTGAGAAATGGTTACGGTACAATAGGCTTTGCCGTGGGAACATCAACACAGTGCAGCCTTGCAGGAGTACCTAATGCAACACAGATAAGCTTTGAATATGATATCGCATACGGAAACGACAGCGGTAACAGTGGAGTTATATCTGCATTTATGAACGGTGCATATATAGGCAGCGGTTCAAACTACAGCACATATGGTTCTTTGCTATCAAGAAACGGCGGAACTGCTGAAGATAAAATAGAATCAACGCAAAAGCATACATACCAGGCGGGTGCAGATGCGGGCGGAAATGCTCAGACCTCGACAACTGATATATCACAGTGGCGGCATGTAAAGACGGTGTTCAGTCGTCCGTCTGCGGATTCAACCGATATAACGATAGAGTTCTATTATGACGGAGTAAAGCAGAGTAAAACATGGACAACAGATAAATGGCCGGATCAACTGTCATTCCGCGGAGCGACAAACCGCGCGTGTCAGATATATATTGATAATGTAAAGATGGAGTGGGATATGGCCGGAAATTACAGTACGGTTTGGCTTGACAGCTTCAGTGTGCAGGATTCGGAAACAGAAATAGATGAGGCAAATTCAAGCATAACGGTTTCACTGCCGTTATACGACACAAACGGTAACAGTTATCCGATAACAGCTCTTTTGACCTCTGCGGAGGTTACAGGCAGCGGCAGTGTAATGCTTTATTATTCATCAGAGGATACAGACGGAACAGCTGTTGCAGAAAGTACAGTTATTGACTGGAGCCAAATCGGAAGCGGAGCAAAAATTGTATGCGGCGAAAAAACATATTCATTAAAGGCAGAGCGCAGACTGTATGATAATTTTGACGATAAAACATTTGTTTCAGGTCAGACATCCGGTGCTGATGACGGAAGTTTAACATGGGCAACACCTTTGACAATAAAGGGAAATGTAGGAACGGACAGTGTTTATTCAGTTGGATTTAATGAAAACTATAAAAATACATTCCCGTCTGCGGATAAAGCCGCGCATGTGCAGAATCTGAAAGTTGGAGTTTATGATGTATCGGGTGCGAAAAATGTCGGCGGAACGGCAGCTATGACTGCAAATGCCGGTGCAGCACCATCAGGAAACGGCTTTAAGCTTCTTAAAGCACTGGCATATGAGGGCGGCGACAGCTATGCCCATAGCTTTGACATTAATACAACAAAACTTGATGGTATTGCAAAAGCTCTGACTGTATCTGTTGATTATGATACTGCATATGATTATAACGAGGTTTATTGGGATAATCAGTATACATTTACGGATGGTAAAAAAGATGTGCGGGTAGGCTCTATGGTAGGCGGATTACAGTTAAGCAGCACCTATCGTATAACAGGTAGTA
Source organism: uncultured Eubacteriales bacterium (assembly GCA_905205855.1). Taxonomy (GTDB): domain Bacteria; phylum Bacillota; class Clostridia; order Monoglobales; family Monoglobaceae; genus Ructibacterium. Next base: position 2,479 of record CAJLFL010000232.1, read on the forward strand.
ATGGGAATACTTCAAGTGATACAAGAGCAGGTGAAAAACTGCAGGTATTTGACACTGCGAGTGCAGCTGCGCTTGACAAGTGGAATCATGTAAGAGTGGAGATAAGCAGAACATCGGCTTCCGATACTGCACCAAAGGCAACAGTATATGTAAACGGCACAGCGATCAAGACGAATGTTGACGCCGTATGGCCGACCAAGCTTACATTCCAGACATCAACATTCAGAGCATGCGGGATATGGATAGATAATCTTGATATAAGATATAATCTGAATTAAGAATAAGTGCAAAAAGAGGCTTTTCAAAAAGCCTCTTTTTGATGCATAAAAATCAGATTTTGTCAAGGAAAATTTTTCGATATTATGTAAACTAAATTGTAATATAATTGTAACATTAAGGGTATAATAAAAATTTTATCCTCAAAAAATTCAACATCTGAATTTGCCTAAAATATAGTTATTAACAGACTTATGCACATTTTCCACAGGGTAAATCCATAAAAATCATTAAAATACACAGGTTATCCACAGGTAACGTTTTTGGGGCAAAAGGCGGACAAGTATTATGTAACAATCGGTTTACAATAAAATTACAACAAGATTTGCAAATATAAAAATTATGTT
>CAJLFL010000233.1 GCA_905205855.1 uncultured Eubacteriales bacterium
TATAAAGATATAGTAAGCAGCTTTCTTGGCGGAACAATAGTTTGCGACACACTTGATAACGCGATAGTCATGGCAAAGAAGAATAGCTATAGATTTAAAATCGTTACTCTTGACGGCGACATAATTCAAGCCGGCGGAGCAATGACAGGCGGAAGCCGAAACAAAACCGCGGGTTCTCTGAGCAGGAGCGGAGAAATATCTCAGCTTGAACAGGAAATTTTAAAATTAAACTCTGATATTGAAAGCTCCGCAAACGCTATTACTGATATGAATGAGACTCTCGAAAGGCTAAGAGCTGATCTCAAATCTGATAATGATGCACTGCAGTTGAAAAGCCGTGATTTAGTCAAGTTCAATTCAGAAAAAGAACATTATGAAGCCATGCTGAAAGACATCACTCTCTCGGCAGAACAGCTTAAAACAGAACTGCTTTCTATCGAATCACGTCTTTCGGATATAGATAACGAAAAAGAAAAAAACAATCAAAGTATTATAGCTAAAGAAAACGATATCCACGTTATTGAAAGCAAAATAAGCGCAATTCAAAAAGAATATACAGAATTATCCGGAAAAACCGGAGAGCTTGGTAATCAAATAACAGAACTTAATATAGCCCGCAATACAATTTTAAAGGATATAGAAGTTCAAAATGAACGAATCATGCGTATTGCAGCCGAAAAGACACAATTGGCAGAAAGTATTTCCGAAAAGCTTGAAAGTATAAATGAACTGAACAAAGAAAATTCTGATTCTGAAAAAGAAATCGAAACATTAAACTCGGAAATAAAGAATTTGCAGCAATCGCTCAATAATTTCGGTGAAAAAATAATCAGCTTAACCGGCAAACGCACGGATTCGGAAAAATTGATAAGAGAGCGCCAGGAAAGTGTTAAAGATGTTCAAGAACAGCTGTTCAATCTGACAAAACAACAGGGAAAAATGGAGTCGCAGTCTGCAAAATTCAGATTGGATATAGAAAGTATTATAAATCGTTTGTGAGAAGATTATGAACTGCCGTACAGTGAAGCTGCAGCAACAAAACCTAAAGAAGATTTTGACTATAAAACCGCATCAGCAGAAATAAAAGCATTAAAAGAAAAAATCAGAGCTTTGGGGAATATAAATATTGATGCAATAGAAGAATACAAAGAAATAAAAGAACGCTTTGATTTTCTTGGTTCACAGTCTGCCGACCTCAAAAAAGCAAAAACAGAGCTTGAATCGGTTATAACCGAAATGCAGGAAATAATGCAGATGAAATTTTCCAAGCAGTTTAGAATTATAAATGAGAACTTTAACAGAGTTTTCGGCGAATTATTTGGCGGCGGCAGAGCCAACCTTATAATGACGGATCCGGATAATATTCTTGAAAGCGGTATCGAAATTGAAGCACAGCCTCCCGGAAAAAAACTGCAAAGCCTTACTTTGCTTTACGGAGGCGAACGCGCCTTTAATGCAATTGCTCTTTTGTTCTCGATATTAGATGTCAGACCAACGCCATTCTGCATTTTGGATGAAATTGAAGCCGCGCTTGATGATGTGAATGTTTACAGAACTGCAGATTATTTAAAACGCTACAGTAACAAAACTCAGTTTATAGTTGTTACTCACCGTCGAGGCACAATGGAGGCGGCAAACATTCTGTATGGCGTAACAATGCAGGAAAGAGGTATATCAAAGCTGTTATCGCTTAATATTGATGATGTTCAAAACTAAAGTAAAACGGAGGATGACATGGGATTTTTTAATAAAATAAAAGAAAGTTTAAACAAAACAAAAGAATCACTGAATGATAAGCTGGAATCTGTTATGGGAGCGTTCCGCACAGTAGATGACGAGCTTTTTGACGAACTTGAGGAAGCGCTGATAACTGCAGATTTGGGCGTTAATACATCTCTTGAAATAATCGAACGATTAAGAGATGCAGCGTCACAAAAGCATATAACAGATTCTGCCAAACTTAAGACAGAGCTTGCTCAAATATTAAAAGATATATTAAATGACGGCAGCGACAGCAAGCTTCAGGTATACGGACTTCCGGCAGTAATTATGGTTATAGGAGTTAACGGTGTCGGAAAGACAACTACTATAGGCAAAATAGCAAATATGTATAAAAAACAGGGTAAAAATGTTGTAATAGCTGCCGCCGATACCTTCAGAGCAGCCGCTATCGAACAGCTTGAGGTATGGTCGGAGCGCGCCGGTGTAAAACTTATTAAACAACAGGAGGGCGCCGATCCTGCAGCAGTAATTTATGACTCAATAAATGCATGCAAGGGCAAGTATGTGGATGTTTTGCTTTGCGATACTGCAGGGCGTCTTCACAATAAAAAGAACTTGATGGAGGAGCTGAAAAAAATCTATCGTATACTCGACAGAGAACTGCCCAGAGGAAGCAAAGAGATCCTCCTTGTACTTGACGCAACAACCGGTCAAAATGCCGTTCAGCAGGCAAAAGAGTTTAAAGAGGCTGCAGATATAACAGGAATAGTCCTGACCAAACTTGACGGAACAGCAAAGGGTGGAATAGTTTTTTCCATTAAAAACGAGTATGATATTCCTGTAAAACTTATCGGTTTAGGTGAGGGAATAGACGATATAGCTGAATTTGACAGCGAAGAATTTGTAAACGGAATACTTGACATAGATGAAAATTAAATATTTCCGAGAAAATTTGTAAAAAAACACTTGTCAAATTAGTTTTTTTATGTTATTATATCAAAGTTGATTACTGGCGGTCCTCTGATATGATTCATGAACGCCTTGAAAAGAAAGGATTAGATATGGATATTTTATCACAAATCACACAAGAACAAATCAGAACCGACCTTCCGGCACTCGAAATCGGTGATACCGTTAAAGTGTATGTAAAGGTTAAAGAGGGTAACAGAGAAAGAATTCAGATGTTTGAAGGTACCATCATTAAAAAGAACCACGGTGGTATACAGGAAACATTTACAGTAAGACGTGTATCTTACGGTGTAGGCGTTGAAAGAACTTTCCCACTTAATACTCCTAAGATTGACCATATAGACGTTGTAAGACATGGTAAGGTTCGCCGTGCAAAGCTGTACTACCTGCGTGACAGAGTTGG
>CAJLFL010000234.1 GCA_905205855.1 uncultured Eubacteriales bacterium
AATGGAAATTCAGCGGCAGCCACGGCTGTCGCTTGATTTCGTTTCTACGGAGGTTAATTATAAATATGATCCAGCTTAAAAATATTTCAAAGACCTTTAACATATCCGGCGGTACTGTAGAGGCATTGAAAAATGTAACGCTTAATATCAACGATGGAGATATATACGGCATAATCGGTATGAGCGGCGCCGGGAAAAGCACGCTTGTGCGCTGCATAAATATGCTTGAACGCCCAACCGAGGGTGAAATTCTGATAAACGGTGAAAGTTTAGGTGCACTCAGTAATGCAGAACTGAGAAAACGCCGCCGTAAAATAACAATGATATTCCAGGGGTTTAATCTGCTTATGCAGCGCACCTGTATTGACAATATCTGCTTTCCGCTGGAGCTTGCCGGTGTGAGCAAAAAAGAAGCACGAAAAAAAGCCGCCGAGCTTTTGGAAACAGTCGGTCTGCCCGACAAAGGCAGCTCCTATCCCGCACAGCTGTCGGGCGGTCAGCAGCAGCGCATAGCAATAGCAAGAGCGCTTGCAACCAACCCTGAAATTCTTTTGTGCGACGAGGCAACAAGCGCACTTGATCCCAAAACCACACAATCAATACTTGAACTTATACGTGACATAAACAAAAAACTCGGCATAACCGTTATTGTTATCACGCATCAGATGAGCGTTGTGGAAAAGATATGCAACAGAGTTGCCATTCTTGATGACGGAATAGTAGTTGAGGAAGGCAGTGTAAGCGAGGTGTTTACAAATCCGAAGTCCAAAGCTGCAAAGCGCCTTGTATTTCCGGATGGCTCCGATAACTCTGTTCCGGAATTTGCATCTGATAATCTGATACGTCTTGTATATAACGGTGCTCCGGTTGCAAACACTCCGCTTATAGCAAAAATGGCAATCGACTGCGGCATTGCAGCAAACATTCTTTCCGCACAAACAAAATGCATAGGCGATAAAGTCTTTGGCAATATGCTTCTTGATATAAACGGAAGTGAAAGCGACTTAAATAAAGCAATAGAATATCTTGAAAACACACCAAACATAACCGCAAGGAGGGTTGATGGAAATGCTTAATCAAATTTTATCAAATCCGGCAATAGCCGAAGCCGCAGAAATACTTAAAAGTGAACTGCCTCTTGCTATATGGGAAACATTTTATGTCACAGTTTTGGCTACGTTTTTCTCTATTGTAATCGGACTGCCCCTTGGTGTACTCATTGTCGCAGGTGAAAAGGGCGGTGTGCTTCCTCTCCCAAAGCCTGTACTCAGCATTTTGAACATTATAATAAACCTGCTGCGCTCGGTACCGTTTCTTATACTTATGATACTTGTGTTCCCTTTAACAAGGCTTATCATGGGTACCGTTGTCGGAACGGCAGCATCTATTGTGCCGCTGGTTATTGCCGCTGCTCCATTTGTATCAAGACTTGTGGAGAGCAGTCTGCGCGAGGTTAATCCAAATATTATTGAAACCGCGCAAAGCATGGGTGCAACACCGTTTCAGATTATAACAAAGGTAATGATTCCAGAAAGCGTACCGTCACTTATATCAAACTTTACAATAGCAATCACAACCATCCTCGGTTATTCTGCCATGAGCGGTATAATCGGCGGCGGCGGTCTGGGTAAAATTGCAATAAACTACGGTTATTACAGATACATGTATCTTGTAATGATGGTTGCGGTTATCTTTCTTATATTGCTTGTACAAATCTTTCAGATAATCGGAACACGCCTTGCGGTAAAATCCGATAAACGCTTAAAGAAAAGCTAAAGAAGTTATGCCGAATATTTTAAACCTGTCGGGCATCGACATTCAAACCATAAAAAAAGTATCAAAATCAATATGCAGGCTTAATCTGTCGTTTGGTATAAACGGATTGTCCTTAAAATCCTATTGGTGCCGCATAGCTTTGTTATACGAAGAACGCTGCGGCACCGAGCTGCACGGACATTCTTTTTATGAGCTTCATATGTGTTTATGCGGCAGATGTACTATTGAGTTGAACGGAAAGCAGATAAATCTTAATCAAAATGAGTTTGTCTTGATTCCTCCGGGAATAAAACACAGAATAATATCGTTAGACGGAAATTATACTGAATTTGTTTGGGGATTTACCTGCCGCACAGAAGAAGAACACCTCAGTATTCTTCTTAAAGCCTTTGGAAAATCGACAGAAGTTATTGCCGTAAGAGCTGTTTCTTCAATAATGCTTGAGTGCCTTAATGTTATATTAACATGCGGCAACACTATAGATGAAATTAAATATGATGTTATAAAATGCCAGCTTTACTGCATGTTTAAGCTTATATACGGTGAATACTCCACCGACGGCAGCGCTGAAGATTTTTATAAAAGGTATCCTGATGACCATATACTTAAAGCGGTTAAAAAATTTATATATGACAATCCCTCGCTTAATCTTAAAGTCGATGAAATTGCTGCCCAATGCAGTATAAGCAAAAGCCGGCTCGGCAAAATATGCCTTCAGGGCTGCGGCATGACTGTTTCGGCATTAAAAAACAGAATTAAATGCGAAATAATCTCAAAGCTTTTGACCGAAAGCAATTTAACATTATCTGAGATTGCAGAAAGAACAGGGTTTTCCGATGAATTCACAATGAATAAGTTTTTCAAACGCAATGAGGGTATGCCGCCAGGACAGTACAGAAAATCATTCAAAAGAGTATAAAACTCATTTTATAAAAGACGGTACAGTGACTTCGTTTAAAAAACGAAGTCACTTTTTTTAAAACTGACATAAAATTGAATAATCCGAACATTTTAAAATCACATTTTTTGTTATACACTGTATTTAAATACTACAAATATTTAAAGGTGTGATAAATTATGAATATTCAAACACATGCAGTATATCCGACAATGATAACTCCATATACAAAATACGGCGATATAGATTATGACGGAGTTAAAAAAATCGTTGATATGTATGCAGAAAACGGATGCAAGGGCATTTTTGCCGTAGGTCAGTCAAGCGAAATGAACTTTTTAAGTCTGAAGGAGCGGATAAAGCTTGGCGTAACAGTGGTAAAAGACGCTGACAGTCGTAGTGATGTCGTCGCATCA
>CAJLFL010000235.1 GCA_905205855.1 uncultured Eubacteriales bacterium
CCTCCGTTTAATAAATATATTATATAATGTTTTTATCAGGGTGTAAATACATTCGTATAAGCCAAAAAAATTCCGACGCCCATTGCTATAAGAATTATTCCGGCTTGCCGGCATCGCGGCCGGCATTTTCCGCATCGGTTATTCCTCCACAAAGGCAACCCCTCCCGACATATCAAATCCGATAGCTTTACTATCTGTTTTAGTATATTCGGGTACGCAGTTTTGGTGTATGTCCTATTTCAAGTATATTTCGCATCCCAGGGGCGGAATTGTGATGTCGGCAGCTCCTCCGCTTATCTCAATACCGGCTCCGTGCAGTCTGCCGCTAAGCTTTGCCGAAAGCCTTTTATCAAGATTTATTTTAACGGTGCGTTCTTCAAAGACGCGGTTTACTGCACACAATGCATATCCGCTGTCACCGGGATTTTGGAATACATCAAGATTATCCTTAAAGCTTCTTTCATAGATATACACATCCTTATCGGCATATATCGGCTTGAAGAATCCGCGCCGCAAACACAAAAGAGAGTTCCTCAGACGGCAAATCTCTGTATACCATTCCCTAAGCTCCGGATCTATTGCACGCCACGGATATGTTCCGCGATTAAACGGATCCTTTCCGCCCTCCATTCCGACCTCATCACCATAATAAATACACGGTACACCGTAAAATGTCATTTGCATAAACGACGCAAGCTTAAGTCTATGCACTGCAAGTTCCTCACAGCCTGAAGAAAGGCGGCGTGTACCGCAGCCGTCATCCATACCGCCGAAAAGTGACTTGATTCGCATAGTATCGTGCGTTCCTATTATATTCATAAGTGAATATAAGGCTTCTGACGGGTAGTTCTCAATCTGTGACATTATTCGTCTGTTCATCTCATGGGCATCAATCGTATTTGTAATAAACCCTATGACGGAATCCTTAAACGGATAATTCATAACACTGTCAAGCTCGTCACCCAAAAGGTATTCCCTCTGCTTTCCGTAAGCGATTTTGTTTGATGCATCCTCCCAAACCTCGCCGATAAGCACTGCATCAGGCGAAGTCTTTTTAAGCTCGCCCCGCAAAAGCTTTATAAACTCGTCAGGCAGCTCATCCGCAACGTCAAGCCGCCAGCCGGACGCGCCGCATTGAATCCATTTTTTAATCACAGAGTCATCAGCGCGTATTATATAATCAAGGTATGACGGCTCTGTTTCATTAACATTCGGCAAATTGCTGCAGCCCCACCAGCTTTCATAGTCCGACGGGTATTCCCTGAATTTATACCAATCAAAATAGGGCGATGACGGATCGCGGTATGCGCCGGTGTATTCGCCATAGCTTCCGTACTTGTTGAAATATATACTGTCAGAACCGGTGTGACTGAAAACCCCGTCAAGAATTATACGTATGCCGTATTTCTCTGCTTCGGCACAAAGACTGCAAAAATCAGCCTCCGTACCGAACATCGGATCTATTGTTTTATAATCGGCAGTATCGTATTTATGATTTGAATACGCGTCAAATATCGGATTGAGATACAAAACTCCAATACCGAGAGATTTAAGATACGGAAGCTTTGCTTTTATCCCGCAGAGGTTTCCGCCGTAAAAATCATTGCATGCCGGGCCGTCCTCAAACGGGTGACGGGCAAACGAAAGCGGCTCATACCAATCATGATGTATTGTGTATTCCTCTCTTTTTTTAGGAATTTCATTATTTTCATGACTTCCGTAAAACCTGTCAGGGAATATCTGATACATTATTCTGTCTTTAAACCATTCCGGAGTATGATAGCTTTTATCATACACGGTTATCTGATAGCTGTTTGCTGCAGGCTCGTCCGTCACTTTGCCTATACCGCCCAAGCCGCCTCTGCTGTTGGAATAGTAAAGTTTTTTTTCACCGTAATCAACAATAAAATCATACCATATAAGACACGGCTTATCTCCGGCGTTAATTTTTGCGCTGAAAATAACACTGCCGTCCTCCGCTTTTTGCGGCGTCATATCAACTACTGTTTCACTCTCGCCGCAAAACAGCCTTAAAGCTGTACTCCGGGGTAATATACCGCCGCTTGCTTTAAGGCGCAGCGTTACCTCCGTGCCTGTCGGAACGGCGCCGAACGGACTGCGGTATTGTATATCCTGTGAATCATGAAAAATCTGCATAATATCTGTTCCACCTCTTGGTCGATTCTTTTGATATATTATACAGTATACCTTTTTATTGAAAAAAGTTCAAGCGTAAATTAAAAATCGTTATTTGGGCAGACTTCATATTATTGACTTTTCTTAAATTTTAAATTATAATTCTAATATGAGGTGAGGAAATTATGAACTTATTTTTAATACTAACATTACTGTTTTTCACCGGCAGCGTTATGGGTTGGATTCTGGAATTTTTCTTTCGCCGGATAATTTCGCCTGAAAAAAAGTGGATAAATCCGGGTTTTTTAACAGGTCCGTATCTGCCGATTTACGGTTTTGGTATATGTACGCTGTTTCTGCTGTCAAGCATAGAACAGTATTTGCCTTTTTACGGCAGTGTATACGGTAAAATTATTCTGTTTGTCGTAATGACACTGGCAATGACGCTCATTGAATATGTTGCCGGAATGATATTTGTTGTCGGATTAAAGACAAAACTTTGGGATTACAGTAACGACAGATTTAATATAAAAGGTATAATTTGTTTAAAGTATTCACTGTGCTGGGGATTGCTCGGTATATTCTATTACTATATGCTGCATCCGGCATTTTCGGCTCTTATCAGCTGGTATAAGGCAAATCTGACATTCTCATTTATTTTGGGAATTTTCTTTGGTGTATTTGTGATTGACGTTGTATTCTCATTCAACGTCATCGCAAAGATAAGAAAGTTTGCCGTTGAGAATAATATTCTTGTACGCTATGAGGAGCTTAAATTACATATAAGAAGTGCGGCGGCAAGACCGCGCAGATTTAAGAGGTTTATATTTACCTTCCATCCGGACATCCCGCTTAAAGAACACCTTAATAAGTATATGGAATTTATAAATTCAAAACGGCTGAAAAAGCAAAAATAATATCAAAGATGGCAGCGGCAAAAGCCGCTGCC
>CAJLFL010000236.1 GCA_905205855.1 uncultured Eubacteriales bacterium
ATATTTCCGTCCATTTTACCATCCTTTCTCATGGCAGCTACTCAAGCAGTGATTTTCTCGGAATTTTGCCGCTAAAAGTCATGAATCCCTCCGAAGACAATTTTTCGTTGATTTTTCGGATTATCTCATATGCCTGCGAACGTCCGATACCGAGATATATACTGATTTCGCTTGCTGTCATAAAGTCATACTTTTCAACAGCTATTTCTGTTGCCTTAATTTATCCATTTGCTGCTATTCCCGCAAATATGCGTTATCTATATAAGTCTTCGGTACGGTGTTTCTCCTTTCTCTGATTATTTTCAAGCATTTTCGTAATGCACTCAACCATCTGAACGGGTGTGTATTCCCTCGGGAAATATTTGCGAATATCGTCCATCGGGATTTTCAGCTTTTCAATTTGATTGGGTTTAACCTCTGCCATAATTTCAGCTACGGTATCGTAGCCAAGTGTGCCTTCTTCAAAAGCGGCGCGCATACGGCGAGCTTGTGCGTGGGACGGAAAGTTTTCGGTTTCATCAATGCGGTCAATGACATCTCTTTGGGCTTCTTCATTTAGGAAAGACAATTCATAAGCCGGGAGCATTTTCATTTTGCCGGTATCTACAAACTGCTGTAATTCCGGCACAAGATAGGTCAAACGGATAAGGCGTTGCACGGTGCGCCCACTGTCTACATCCGAAACATTATCCCGTGACTTGTGGCCAGTCTGTCCACAAGATTGTCCCTGATGAAAAAGGGCGTCTGCTTTCATCCGGTAAGACCACGCCTTTTCCATAAGCGTCAGGTTTTCTCTTTGGCAGTTTGAATCCACCATCATCACCGTTGCCGCATCGCGGTCGATAAAATGAACAACCGCCGGAACTTCTTTCATTTCAAGAAGCTCGGCGGCGTGTACTCTGCGGTGTCCGGATATAATTTCATATTCGTCCTGTTTATCCTCAAGCGGACGGACGATAATGCGGTTTAGCAGTCCGTACTCTTTTATACTTTCAACAAGCTCCGTCATTGACACATCATCAAGCACCTTGTAGGGGTGGCTCTCAAATGGGTGAAGCTTTTCAAACTTAATGTTCATAAGCTTCGGTTTAGGTTCTTTTACTACCTTTTCGGCAGACATTTTCGTATCTTTCATAAATTCCTTTCTCCTGATTTTAATTTCTTTTTGTCTGCCGTTTCTGTTGTAGAAAATTGTGTATATATAAATATGATTGAAACGGCAGCGTAGTTCGTTTGTTTCATAATTACTGCCTTTCAAAGAATTTGTTTGTGGGTGTCAATTGCTCGTTAAGGTCCACGAATATATAAGCCGGTAAACAATATACTATTTCGTCCTTTCATAAGTTTTTCTTTCAATTTGATATTCCTTGTCAAGTAAATCAATAAGGCGGGGCGACTTATTATAAATCTGCACCGCCTGTTTAAGCTTCTTGCGTAACGGCGTAATGCGCTCGGTTATGGCCTTGCGCTCATCCTTGTACTGTTGTTTTCCTTCCGGTGTTTTTGCTCGACGGCGCTTGTTATCGGTAAGGGCGCGGCTGCGTTCAAATTTGTTTATTTCCGCTTTAGTTGTGTCAATATAATTTTTGATATCCGTCATTGTATTGAGCTTTTCAGCTTGCAAAAAGCGGTATTCGCTAACATACTTCTTTACATTGCGTACTTCATGCCGCAATTCAACATCGGCAATAACAAAATCTTTTACTGTCCTTGCTATTTCAAACAATGATAGGATGATATAAAATACCGCGCTGACAAGTACCTTTGACGGATCTTTGGCGTGATCTACGGTAAAATCAAGTTGGTTCATTAGTCTGATAATGGGCGTTCGCTTTGCCTTGTACGGTAAATGAGTGTTCCATTCGTCATAGAAGTAATATTTGCCTTTGTTTTTGGCGAAGCACGCCTCAAGGGTTGTTTCCGTAATCCCGATGCTTTTAAGCCGCACGGCTCTGTCCCAACCTTTATGCTTAATAGATAACCGCCGCCAGTCGATAGAGTAGCCGAGTCCCCATAACTGCCGTTCAAATTCCGAGCCGTTTGATGAATACTGTAAGCAATAGTCAATATCCTTTTTCAACATATCACGGTGCGTCATCTGCCCGTTTCTGTGCGCCCAATATTCTTTCTTTTGCCCTTTACTGTAAAAGTTACTGTTTTCGAGAACAGATAAACCGTGCTCTCGGCAAACCTCATCGGATACCTTTCGCAGCTCCAAATGATCACCGATTTTATTCTTAAATTTTGCGCCGTTCTTGAATGAACAGGGGTTGACGACGAAGTGACAATGCAGGTTATCCGTGTTCAAATGAACAGTCACAAGCACTTGGTATTTATTTCCCCACATACGCCTTGTTGTTTCCTTTCCGATTTCAAATGCTTTTTCAGGTGTGACTTCGTTCGCCTTAAAACTCTGTATTCCGTGATAGGCAACAACCTTGCCTTTCATACCAAACCGTAGCTGTACGGCTATCATCTCAGTATAGGCGTTTTGCTTTGAGCAGTTGATACCGCCGACAAAAACCTGCTTGTCCGTTTTATTATCGTTTTCTGCGTAGCGTAATGCGGAATATAAATCCTTGTCAAGATATTCTTTCGGTGTGGTTTTATCGGGATTATCGGCGTAGTCCAGCGTAGCCTTTAAGTTTCCGTAGATCGGCCAGAATCCGGTGACTGCCATATTTCATCACGCTCCTTTCCGGGCAATAGCAAAGCTGCGGATATTTCTTTTAGTAGATTGTAAATTTGGCTATTTAGTTTTGAAGAAGTGGATTTATCCTCCAATCGGCCGACTTTTTTAAGCAAAACAAAAAGAGCATCCGGCGGAACCGCTTTTGGTTCGTAGCCTAACGCTCCTTGTCTTACATACTCGGTTGTGGATATCCCGCACTTTTTTGCTTTTGCCTTGATTTTTTGCTTTTCTTTATCCGTAACTCTTACGGATATTCGTATATCTTTTCTCGTATAGTATTAGCTCCTTTCTCTCGGGGGATTGGGGGCTGCGCCCCCAAAGAGTCAGCCGATTTCGGCTGTGATTGG
>CAJLFL010000237.1 GCA_905205855.1 uncultured Eubacteriales bacterium
TTTTTTCATTTTCGTCATGGGTTTTCTTTTCTTTATCCATTGGTTCCTCCTTATTCTTCGGTCCTGAACGGTAGCTTCTCAACCAAAATCGGGTAGTTGCTTAATGCGGTCGATATACCACGCTATATCATCAAATGCCTCAGGAACATCGTCATCAATCACAGTATCATCGCACAAAGGTGAGGTTACTTCTCGACCGTTCTTGTCAAGTATTATAAACTCAACCCAATTGTTGTTGGACCAATATATCCTGCCTATACGGTCCATATTTCGTAATGCTCTGTCGTCGGGAATCAACTCTTTAAGCTCATCGTCATCTATAGGTCGATGTCCGTTTCTATACGAAAATGAAGCAATTTCTTCCGACGGATCTTCTGAAAGAATTGATATTCCGATATCGCCGTGCACTTCTATACTGACAGCATAGCCACCAAAGTTAATTACGCCAATACAGCCGTTATACCAAAAACAATTAAGATGCTTTTGATCAATAAAATCACTGACTTCCAACTGCAATGTTGCACCTAATCGTTCTGCTTCCTTTTTAGCTTTACGAACAATTCTCTTTATGCTTTTCATTTCAGCATCTCCTTACATATGACAATCAACGCTTACTAAAACAGCATTTTCGTCAAGAGAGTCAATAAAATCATCAATCATATGGTACCATTCACCCATTTTAGGTGGTTTGGAATAATTGTAATCATAAGAGTCCTTGTAGGTGCCGTCGGTCAAAAGAACTGCGCCGACTCTCATATGATATTTACTTTTTCGTAACCAACCGTGTCTACGTAAGAAACGCGTTAATCGCTCGCCTTTATAGTAGAGAACATCGCCAAAGCTGACAAGTCCTTTCTTCTCAATCCGGGCATACATCCCTTGTGGGATTATTCCGGTAGTAACGGCATTTTGGTATCTATGGTAAGCATTTATTACCTGTTTCAAACGCCAGTTGTACATCAAATCCCAATGAATATCCTTTTTTCGGGCGGCGGCAACCCAAATATATCCTTCGGGTGCTTCCTTTTCGTCCTCAATACCAAGGGGGAAATGTCCACGGCTGTATTCATTACAGCTTTCCTTGACCAAAAATTCAAAAGGATACCGCCCACCGATAATACATCCATCGTAGAACGCACGAGGATTGCAGAAATATCCACAACGGTCTGTTTCCTCAACATAAAGATAATAACATTCTTGAACGGCGTATTCCTGCCATGACTTATAAAGTTTCTTAAACGGATAGTTTGGCAAAGCGGTCATACGCTTGGCTTTTTTTGTTCGCTTAGGGCGCTTCAATGGTCCTGCGCAATTTTGGTAGACAACACCGTCTATGATTGTAAAGCTACGACCGATTCTTGAATAATGGGAGTATATAATTCCGTTAGTACCCTTGAAGCAATCCATTGAGCCGTTTAAATATTCTTCCTTTACTTCATCGGTGCAGTCAACAAACTCTAAGAACTTTGTATTTTTTGTTTCAGTAAAATAAGGATCTAATACTTCGTAGGTTTTATCCTCAGTTTCTCTGCTAAAAGCAGTCATTCTGCTGACTATACGACTAAGGTAAAATTCATCCATAATATGCTTTTCATCACCGGATAAAATCCCATTTTTCAACAGTGAATACTGCAACATAGTCTGAACTGTTTCCGGTGTTGGACTTTTGGGTGTTTCATTTGTAGGCGGCACATCAACCGCCACAAGCGTCATAGTATGCATAAAGCTCCTCCTAAAAATGTTATTAGGACGGGCTCCGCATACTCGGCTACCCGTCCTTATTACGCATAACCGAGTCGGTTATTAAATTTTCGCTACCTCGTCCAGAATGGACCGGCATGCAGATACGGTATCATTGATCTCATATGTATCTGCCTCAAGTATGTGAGCACATATTTTCGTCAAGAGGTCAAGAGCATTGTCGCTGCCAAGCAGCTCTTCAACCTTGTCTTCCGACAGAGTGCATTTAGGCAGCTCTGCTACGATAAGGCTGCGCAAGCCAACCTCCAACAACTTTTCTCTTGTCAATTCCGAACCGCTAATTAAGCTTGCTTCCGTAAACTTACGGTATTCTTTATCTATTCGTTTTGAAAGCTGTTCGCGTTTAGGAACATCGGTCAGAAAATACCGTGCCGGTACCTGATGGTCGCCCATCAGCATTTCGTATACAACACCGGCAATATATTGCATTCTGGTATGAGCGGTTCTATCGTCATTAAGAGTTTTTCCCGTAATAAAACGAATGGGTCGTGTGCAGCCACCTGCATCTGCAATCAAATCGATTTCAAGATAAGTGCCCTCACTGCCGCCCCAGACGGCGTATGCATTTATCTCATAAAATTCCGGCATAACAGAATTTTCGTCACTAAATTCACTGCCTATAAGAAAATACTCTTCCGGAAGTAACGCTGCATCAGACAACCTCTGCTTAATTTCTTCAAAAACATCAATTGCCTTGCGAAAACCTACGCGTTTTACTACTCCCGGTTTGTCAGGAACATTCTCATATATTTCTGTTTCAACTCTTTTCACGGCAATCACCTCTTCGTATCAATTAATTCAGATTTTCGTGACGAAATATAACCCTGCAGAACCGCTCTCATTGGACCTCTGTCAGTTTCTTTCATAGTCAGATTCTCAAGCACGGTGATGGCATTCTCGAACTCCTTAATTTGTTCACGAATATACTCGTTGTGTTCCTTTATGCCAAGCTTGGTCATCTTGCCTCCCCGGCAATAATGCTTCGTCACGAAATTTCACCTGCCATCTTAAAGAATTCTGAAGGTGTAAGTACTTTCACTCCGAGTGCATTTGCTTTATCGAGCTTGCTGCCGGCATTATCTCCACAGATAAGATAGTCCGTATTTTTCGTCACCGAGCCTGACGGTTTGCCGCCAAGCAAGTAGATCTTCTGATGAATACCGTCCCTCGTGTAAGGCTCAACCTTTCCTGTTACAACAATAGTCTTACCGGCAAAAGGAGAATTCGCCACGACGGGCGTTTGACTTTGAGTCTTGATGGTCATCATGGCTTTCAT
>CAJLFL010000238.1 GCA_905205855.1 uncultured Eubacteriales bacterium
ACTTTCTTAAAAAAGCCTTCTTTTCGCATCTTTCTCATCAGTCGAATCTCTCCTTAAAATTTATTTGAGGAATATAAAAACCACTTTCTGGTATAATCGTATGGAGCATATAAGCATAATATTCATATGTAATCAAATCTCTGCTTGGCTTTTCTAATCAATCTCATCTAATCTGTCTGCAAGTATATCATATATACAATGCTTTGTCAATACTTTTTTTATGAATAAAAGAAAATTTTTACGGGAAAATAAAATAAAAACCGGAGGTAATGTATATGAAAGAAATGTTTTGTTTTCAATGTCAGCAGACGGCGCATAATACCGGCTGCGAGGGAAAGGCAGGTGTTTGCGGCAAAAAGGCAGATACGGCAAACTATCAGGATGACCTTATAGGCGCGCTTGCCGGACTTGCAAAAGCCGCAATCGGTGGAAAGGCAACGAAGCAGACAGATACGCTCATGCTGAAAGGTCTGTTTACAACAATAACAAATGTAAATTTTAATAATGAAACTATTCTGCAGCTTAAAGCAGAGATAGAAAGGGAAAAGGAGAGTATAGGCGGCGGAAAGTACGGGGACTATGATATGAAAAATATTTGGGATGCAGACGAGGATATACGCTCGCTTAAATCTCTTATACTTTTCGGAATAAAAGGAATGGCGGCATACGCATATCATGCACTTGCACTCGGCAAAACGGATGATGAGGTAAACTCTTTCTTTTATGATGCTCTTTCTGCAATAACAGAGGAAAAAACATCAGAGGAGCTGCTTTCGCTTGTTTTGAAAACAGGTGAGGTTAATCTTAAATGTATGGCGATGCTTGACGCCGCAAATACAGAGGCATACGGAAATCCTGTTCCGACAGAAGTGCCGCTGACGATTGAAAAGGGGCCGTTTATTGTAGTAAGCGGTCATGATTTGCATGATATGAAGCTTTTGCTTGAACAGACAAAGGATAAAGGAATAAATATTTATACGCACAGCGAGATGCTTCCGGCGCACGGCTATCCGGAATTGAAAAAGTATAAGCATCTGAAAGGCAACTTCGGAACGGGATGGCAGAATCAGCAATCGGAATTTCATAATATTCCTGCGCCGGTGCTGTTTACGACAAATTGTCTGATGCCGGTGCGGCAGAGTTATTGCGACAGAGTTTTTACAACATCCGTTGTATCTTATCCGGAGCTTTATCATATAGATGACAAAAAGGATTTTACGCCGGTGATAGAAAAAGCAATAGAATGCGGCGGATATAAAGAGGACAAGCACATGACCGGAATGAACGGCGGAAGTGTTGTAACAACAGGCTTTGCACACAATACGGTGCTTTCATATGCAGATAAAATTATAGAGCTTGTAAAAAGCGGAAAAATAAAGCACTTTTTCCTTATAGGCGGATGTGACGGGGCGTCGCCAAGCAGAAGCTATTACACTGATTTTGCAAAGCTTACGCCGCCGGATACAATAATTCTTACCCTTGCCTGCGGAAAATACCGCATAAACGACCTTGATTTGGGTGATATAGACGGTATATCGAGAATTCTTGACTGCGGTCAGTGTAATGATGCGTACAGTGCAATTAAAATTGCTCTTGCGCTGGCGGATGCCTTTGACTGCGGTGTAAACGATTTGCCGCTTACGCTGGTGCTTTCGTGGTATGAGCAAAAGGCTGTGTGTATTTTGCTTACGCTTTTGTATCTCGGAATAAAAAATATTTATCTCGGTCCGACCGTGCCGGCATTTGTTTCTCCGGGAATCCTTGATTTTCTTGTGAAAAACTATAATCTGACGCCGGCGGGCGAACCCAAAAGCGACCTTGATACGATTTTGGAAAAACAATAAGACCAAAACCGAATATGACATCCTCTTGCAATTATCGGATGTAATGTGTTCTAATTATATTAGAAATATTGAGCCGTCCCCGCGGGGTGTTGAATACCTTTCTGCATTTGTATGCCGCAGGGGCGGCTTCGTATCCGTCCGCATAAATAATGAAAATAAAACAGGGGGTGAGAATTTTATGAATATCAGCGATATAAGGATTGACAGCGGAAAATCATTTGACTGGGGCAGGGTTTCGGCTGAATATGCAAGATTCAGGGATATATACCCCGATGAATTTTATGACAGAATTATACAGCGCGGTTTGTGCGTAAAAGGGCAAAGGGTTCTTGATGTCGGCACCGGAACAGGTGTTCTGCCGAGAAATATGTATAAGTACGGTGCGGAATGGACAGCTGTGGATTTGTCTGAAAATCAAATAGAGCAGGCTAAGTTAATGTCGGACGGAATGGATATAAAATATAAAACCTCGGCTGCCGAAAATCTTGATTTTCCGGAGGCTTCATTTGACGTTATAACAGCGTGTCAGTGTTTTTGGTATTTTGAACACGAAAAAACCTCACAGCTGTTTTATAAGCTTCTCAAGCCGGGAGGGCGGTTGGTTTTGCTTTGTATGGAATGGCTCCCGTATGAGGATAAAGTCGCAGGAGAGAGTGAAAAGCTCGTTTTAAAATACAATCCGGTCTGGAGCGGCTCAGGAAGTACCATGCAGCAAATAGAAGTGCCGGAGGAATATAAAAAATATTTTGATGTTACATACCATGATAAATATAAACTGAACGTACGCTTTACGCGGGAGGGCTGGAACGGAAGAATGAAATCTTGCCGCGGAATAGGTGCATCACTTGAAGACAGCAAAATAGCAGAGTGGGAAAAAGAGCATATGAAGCTTTTGGAAAGAATAGCGCCGGAAAGCTTTGACGTTTTGCATTATGCCGCATTTACCGTACTTCAAAGAAAAAATGAAATTTGAGTAATAAGCAGACAGAAAAAGTATTAAAAAAGAGTACGTCAGGGAGGCATGAATATGTCGGATATAAAAATCAGAACCGTTACCGAAAATGATGCGGAGCAGCTTCTTGAAATATATGCACCGTATGTAGAAAAAACAGCAATAACCTTTGAATACGAAGTTCCGTCTGTCGAGGAGTTTAAAAGCAGAATTAAAGGGACATTGAAAAAATAT
>CAJLFL010000239.1 GCA_905205855.1 uncultured Eubacteriales bacterium
AGATTTTAAGCGCGTCACCGGGCTTTACGGCTTCAGCCGTTTTCTTTTCCCTGCATACATAGCTTACCTCTGTATCGCCCTGTATTCCCTCAAGCAAATATGTTTCATCACCGTCATTATCCATAATCAGTATTTTATCATTAACGTATAAAATATCCGTTTCGTAATTCTCGGTCGAGCTTGCTGTTATAATCATCAATCTCGGAATATAATACTCATCGGAGTCATAAACATCAAGGCTGTAGGATTTATCGTTGACAAAATAGTTTCCGCCAACAAACATCACCTCATCCTCGATTATATTCCCCTGAGCGTCATACGCGCCTGACGGTATATAAAACATAGTCGTTGTCGTAAGCTCTATTGCATACTTGTGTCCGAAGGAGCGGTTTCTTATCTTATATTTTACGTTTGACATAGAAGCATCTCTTGTAAAGTTCTCTGTGTCATAGCCGCGTGATACAGCGTTTGAAAAGCTGTCTGATGCAGTTTCAAGCTCTGCAATGCTTCCGTCAGGTCTAAGCTTATACTTTATCGCCTGCGGCTTTACACCGCCGCTCTGTTTCAGCAGAGTATACACGTTTGCCGCATCCTTATAATCAACCTTATTATATGTCAGCGTTTTTTCGGAGGATAAGTCAACCCATTCTCCCTCATCATTAAACACTCTTAATTTAAGCTGTTTACTAAAGCCGCCCTCTAATATCGCATTACTCATAAAGCCGTATTGCCATTCTGTCAAATCTGTGCTTACAAATGCAATCTCATTATTGAAATCAAGATAAACGGTCGCTGCCATTCCGGCTTCTATATTAACAGCCTTTTTGTTTCCCGCAGTCATCTGCGTTCTGTAGTCGGACGAAACCGTATATTCTGTTTCATTTACCGTTACGAGGAGCTTATCGTCTTTTTCTTTAACTGCGCTTACTGTTCCGCTCACCTTTTCCCCGCTGTATATTACGGTTACGCACTGACCATCACGGCTTTTCATAACGGAAACTATACTTTTTGCCGTCATTTGGTTAAAATCCTGCAAATACAGCTCATTGCTCTGTTTCTGCCATCTTTTAATATCAACACAAAGCTTATCGTCATCGCTCAAGTCTATGGTCGACATATGCAAGCCGTCTGTTATTGTCTGATTTTTGTTATCCAGACTCAATATATAATAGTTTGTATATTCATATATTTTTATAACCTCATATAAGCCGTCGCCGTTATTGTCAATAAGTTCGGCAAAACCGTTTTGGGGCTTTAAATCGCCTGCCGTATAATTAAACAATGCGCGGTCATTATATATTACATCCACACCGTCTGCAAAATTTACTGTCTTTTTGTTTCCCTTTTCATTATAAAATGACAGCCGGTTTCTCTCTGTATCTGCAATATCCGCTGTATTTATTTTCATCTCACTGTTTTCTTCAAGCTTCTGAATATAAAGCAGGGTATTATCCTCTGTATACCAATACTCCGTTTTATAACCGAGCAGTGTATCGGCATTTGTGCTGCCGATTTTATACAGCTTATCATCTATAAGTACATGGTTCTTTTCCGTTACATTATCTGTCGAAAGTTCTGTCTTGGCATTTCCGTTTACAACTCCAGACGCATATGACGCTTTCCAGTATTCCGTATAAATTCTGGCTGAGTCTGAAACTATATATTCTTTATTATCGCCGTATTTCGGCTGTATCATCATAGGCACAGACATTGAATTATAGAATATTTTTGCAGCCTGTCCGTAACTCAGCACATCCATTTCACCTATGCTGAGTCCGTCAAGCAAACCAAGCTTAGCGGCAGACGCCCAATCCATATTATCTGCTATTACCGGTCTGTACCCCAGAATGTCCAATATGGATGAAACAATCTGATATGCAAATACCGGATCATTCGGTCTGAACATACCGCTCTCCGGAGGATTGAACAGTCCGGCATAAATTGCCGCTGCTACATCGCCGTATAAGGGATCATCTGTTTCCATATCAGTGATACTGAGCTTCGCCTCCGGAAGTGACGGAGTGTTTATAAGCTTTCTCAGCGCAGACGCAAGCTCGGCTCTGGTCAATGACTGTGTCAGTACAAGCTCGCCGTCACTATTTGGACTAAGCAATCCAAGCTGTAATGAAAAGTTCACCGCCTGTGAATCATATTCCGAATTATTCGTTGAATTCGTTTCCGCTGAAACAATCGGCAAAACCGATGCCAGCATCGCAATAATTAAGCATACCGTTAATAAGCATTTTTTCATTTCGGCTCCTCCATTATATTAGTTTTTTGCAGCTATCAGCAGATAGATTACCTTTGCAGCCATTGCTCTTGTGGCGCTGTCGCTCGGATCAAATTGAGTTTCACTGACGCCGTTCATTATGCCGCCTTTGCAAAGCATTGCTATTGATTCTCTGGCATATCCGGCAAACTCAGCTTCATCATTAAATTCCGGCATATCCTGTGTTTCCTGCAAATTCTGATTTACAGCCTCCAAGACACGGCAAAGCATTACAGCCATATCCTGCCGTGTAATTTCTTCTCCTACGCCAAAGGTCTGCTCGCTTATTCCGTTCACTATATTATTCTCTGCTGCCGCATACACATACGGAGCACACCAGCTGTCAGGCAAAACATCTGTAAATCCGACAGCTTTTCCCTCTGACTTAATATCAAATGCCTTAACGAGTATTTTGACAAATTCCTCTCTTGTTATGCTGCGGTTCGGTTCAAAGGAGTCCTCACTGACGCCGTTTATGATTTTCAGATTTGCCAAATACTCTATGGCTTCAACTGCCCACGATACATCACCCAGATCCGAGAATTTTGTTCCCGGTGTCAGTGCCGATGAGGACTGATTTGTTTTACTGTCATCAGAGAGATTATCATTCGTCATGCCTGTACCGAGCTTACCGCCTCCGCCGCCCATGCTGCCCGAGGAGCTTCCGCCTGAGGTATTCTGATTCTTATTTCCGTTATCTAAATCAAACCATTCATTTACATACTTTGTTATAT
>CAJLFL010000240.1 GCA_905205855.1 uncultured Eubacteriales bacterium
ATATATGCAAGGATAATTTTATAATTTATAATAACTCTCTTTAAAAATCATATATAGTTATTGTAACACACCAATATTACACTATGATTACGTATTGATTAAATATCATATAAAACACCAAATATATTATGTTTCATAAAATATAAAAGGAGCATTAAATTCCGATAAAAGGAGGAATAAGTATTGGCAGTCAAAATATTTATTGACGCAGGTCACGGCGGCCCGGATCCCGGCGCCGTAGGAAATAATGTTATAGAACAATATGTAAATCTTAATGTTGCAAAAGAGCTTGCTTCTCTTTTAAGAAAAGGCGGTTATGAGGTAAAAGAATACAGAACAACTCCGACAGAAAACGTATTGTCAAACAAGAATCAGGATTTGACCAACAGAGCGGCAATGGCAAATCAATGGGGAGCAAATTATTTTATAAGCATACACACAAACAGTTCTTTAAACCCTGCAGCTAACGGATTTGAAGCTTATGTATACAGGCTCGGCGGCGCAGCCGAGGAATTGGCACAGTCAATAGTTGATTCTGTTGTAAGCAAGCTCGGTTCTAAAAATAACGGAGTAAGACAGGCTAATTTTGCTGTGCTCAGAAGAACATCAATGCCTGCTGTTATTCTTGAGCTGGGATATTTAAGCAATCCGACAGAGGCTTTGAATTTATACAGTCCCGCATGGCAGAAGGCTGTTGCACAAGCTATATATGACGGAATATATAATTATGTAAAGCCATAAAATCAAAATGGAAATTTTTTGTTTACTGACAAGAGTGGGGCATTTACCTCTGCTCTTGTCAGTATTAAATACAAAACGGGCATTCATATGGGGTTGCCCCTACGAAATCAAATGATACATAATGTTCAACACCCCGTGTGGTCGCCCGAAAAGGTACCGCACATGGCAAAACAGGTGACCGCACGGTAGTATCACAAAACATACACAGATATTACACAATGCTTACGCCATCTCATGCGGGCGGATAATATCCGCCCTACGGCAACAAACGCTACATATACACTTCATCCCGTAGGGGCAGATATCATCTGCCCGCGAGATAGATTATCCTTTTAATATAATAATCCCAATTTTATTATATATAAAATATAATATATAGTTATAGTGGATGCTGTTGTTGTTGAGGGTGTTTAAAATGTTTAAAACTTAATTTTTGGGGTATACTAATACATTTTGGATAGGTGTATAAGCTGTTGTTAAGTTGTTTTTGTTTTCCACAGTTTCCACCGCAGCGGAATAAAAAGAAAATTTTAAACAGTATGTCCACATTTTATCCACATGAAAAGTGTTTAAAACTTCCTTAATTCTTCAAACATTTTATCTTCGCCCTGTTCTTTTAAAAGGGTAAGAAAATAAATTATTTTCTCTGAGGTTTCGGGTGCAATAAATCTGTTTGCGTCACCCTTCATATAGTAATCAAGAGGATGTGAGTCATTATAGTTATCACCCTGATAAATCTTGCTTGCAGCTATACGGTCGCATAAAAGTTCCTTAAAAAAAACCTTTGGCATAGGCACAGGCATAACCTTCCTGTATTTTGGATTATAATCGGTCCAGTATTCAAAATGATGTCTGTTTCTGCCCTTGTGATGCAGCCATGCCTTAGAATATCCGTATTCAAGGCGTTCGCCCTCGTTCGGACTTTTTTTGCCGTCGGTATAGTATTTTATACCGCTCATAAATTCTGACGGTGAATATTTTGATAAATCATGCAAAAGACCGCGCAGAGGTATTCCGGCTTTAAATGCGTGCTTTATCACCGCATGGCGGTGGAGTGTTATTGTTTTAAAGTGACCTTCAATATTTTTAAGTTTAATCATTTTTGGTATCCCTATCTACTGCCATTTGTAAATAATTGAGCTTATCAAAGCCTTTTTTATTATAAAGTTTTTCTGCTCTTATATTTGATGGTTCAATTTCCAGACGGAATCTGGCGGCGTTTTTATAGTTTATCTTTATAAAATCAATAATCTCGGAGCCATATCCTCCTGAGCGGAAATCTTCTTTTATAAATATTTCTTCAAGCCATACGGCAAGACCTCCGGCTTCGTTGCTCCATGTAATCGAGGTTTGAACGTATCCGATTGGCTTTTCGTTGATTTCGGCTATAAAAATATCAATATAAGGAGAGCCGTTTAAAAATTCATCAACAGTATATGAAAAATTTTTTGATGAAACCGGATGGAGTACAGCCGGAGAATTATAGAATTCCTCCATCATTTTTATTATTGAAGTCTTATCATTCTTATTTATTTTTCTTATAAACATAGTTATCTTCTTTCTAATTTAATAATTACCGCTTCATAAGGAGCGCATTTATTTTGTTTATCATTATATATTTTTGTAATTTTATAATCCGGCGAAACTTCAAAGTCAAGTGTGATTTGAGTATCGGAATAAAATTTGCTCAGCGCGGCGGGATATAAAATAACTCTTATATCCGTTACCTTATCAAAGCAGGCATGATCGCTCCAGAAAGGATAAGGATGCGTGACAAGCATGTCGGTATGCTCTGCCTGATTTTCAATTGTCCATTTTCCGTGTTCCTTTTCGGCTGAAAGCTGATGAATTCCGGATATCAAAGGTCTTGAAGAATCCTCTGCTTTGATAACCGAGAAAATCAGAGCTGTCCACACGGAGGCGCTTTCATAGCTATCGGCAGGAGAAAGAAAGGAACATTTATTTCCGTGATCCCATGCGTAAATCTGAGAGTTATCCTTAAATTCTTTTACAAAACCTTTTATAAAAAGGCTTTCAAAATACAGAGCAACCGGATCGGAAATAAGGTTTTTTTCGTATAAAACCGGAGGAATAAGAAGATTTCCGCTCATCCAGCCTGTAATCAAGCCTACTATAAGCCGAACATTGTATTTTTTGCAGATTGAACAGAATTTATCAAACCTGTTCAGCATAATTCTGCTGAGATAATAAGGATTATCGGGGGTTTCATCCCTTTCAAAAAGCCAACTAATAATACTTCT
>CAJLFL010000241.1 GCA_905205855.1 uncultured Eubacteriales bacterium
CCTCTGAAATAGTATTAGAATATAAATGAAAAAATATGTATACTAAATTTTTATAAAACTTGTTTACAAATGCTTTAAAAAGAAGTATAATAATAAAATCAGAAATAATATGGAGGAATTATAATGTATATAGGAATTGACTTGGGCGGAACAAATATTGCTGCCGGATTGGTAAATGATGAATATAAGGTAGTGGAGCAGGATTCGTGCACAACGGGAGCGGAACGTAATTACAAGGATATAATAAAAGATATGGCTCAGCTGTGCAATGAAATACTTGAAAAGGCATCTTGTCCGCTTTCGGATATAAAAGGTATAGGAATAGGCACTCCGGGTGCGGTAGACAGCAAAACCGGTACGGTTGTATATGCAAATAATCTTAATTGGAAGTTTGTGCCGCTGGCTGAGGAGTTTGGAAGTTATTTTCCCGGAATACCGGTTGCGGTTGAGAATGACGCGAATGCGGCAGCATACGGTGAGTATGTTGTAAACGGCGGAGGAAGCGATAGTTTTGTTGCGGTAACACTTGGTACGGGTGTTGGCGGCGGAATTGTAATAAACAAAGAAATATACCGCGGTTTTAACGGCGCCGGTGGCGAATTGGGACATATCACACTTGTTCATGACGGAGAACCTTGTACTTGCGGCAAAAACGGCTGCTGGGAAGCTTATGCGTCTGTTACGGGACTTATCAGACAGACTGAACGTGCGATTAAAAATGATCCTGACGGAGCAATGGCAAAGCTTGCTGCGGAAAACGGCAAGGTAAGCGGCAGAACTGCATTTGATGCCGCAAAAGCAGGCGATGCGGCAGCGAAAGAGGTTGTTGACAAGTATATAGCATATGTTGCAGACGGGATTTCAAGTGTTATAAATATTTTCCAGCCGGAGGTATTGGTTATAGGCGGAGGAATAAGCAAGGAAGGCGATTATCTGTTAAATCCGATTAAGGAATACGTAAGTAAATATACCTATTGCAAGGATATTCCTCAGACTGAGATAAAGATTGCTACTCTGTTTAATGACGCAGGTATAATCGGAGCTGCTATGGCATCATCTGTCAGCAAATAATTGAATAAGAAGGAGAGTTTTACCATGCGTGAAACAGTTGATATACTCGGTGTCGGGATAGACAAAATTACAGCGGAATATGCACTGAGGAAGGCGGAGCGTTATGTACGCACACCCGGTGTGTCGGTCATATATACTCCAAATCCGGAAATTATTATGGCGGCATATGAAAGCGACGCATTTAAAAAGGTTTTGAACTCGGCAGATATGTGTACGCCTGACGGAATAGGTGTTGTTTATGCTTCAAGAATGCTTCACAGTCCGGTGCCTGAAAGAGTTGCCGGTTTTGATCTTGCGTGCGGAGTTTTAGAGAGTATAAGCAAAACGGGTGAGAGCGTTTTTCTTTTCGGTGCGAAACCGGGAGTGGCGGAAACCGCAGCGGAAAAGCTTAAAGTAAAATATCCCGGTCTTGTAATAGCGGGAACTCATGACGGTTATTTTAAAGAGGAAGACGAAGATGCCATTGTGCAGCAGATAAATGATTCGGGCGCAAGCCTGCTGTTTGTGTGTCTCGGTGCACCCAAACAGGAAAACTGGATATACAGAAACCGTGACCGTCTTAAAGTAAACTTATGTATGGGCATCGGCGGTGCGCTTGATGTCTTTGCGGGAAACGTGAAACGTGCTCCTAAAATTTTTATTAAATGCAATCTTGAGTGGCTTTACCGTTTCTGCAAACAGCCGAGCCGTCTCGGAAGATTTGCGGCTTTGCCGAAGTTTATGAATATAGTACGCAAAAGTAAATAATACAGGAGAGATAAACATGTTATATCTTATGCTGGCAAACGGATTTGAAGAAACCGAAGCTATAGCTGCTTTGGATGTTATTCGCCGCGGCGGCTTGGAAATTAAGACAGTAGGCGTAAACGGCTTGAGTGTGACAGGCGCGCACGGAGTTAAGCTTGAGGCGGATATATTGCCTGAAGAAATATATCCGGATAATGCGGACGGAATTATTCTGCCCGGAGGCATGCCGGGAACGCTGAATCTAAAAAACAGTACAGCAGTTATACAGCTGCTTAATGTCTGCCGCGATAAAGGTGCTTTGATTGCAGCAATATGTGCAGCTCCGTCTGTTTTGGGAGAATTGGGTATGCTTGAAAAAAAGAAAGCTGTTTGCTTTCCGGGATTTGAGGATAGCCTTAAAGGTGCAGTTCTGCAAAGTGCCGGTGTGGTCTGTGACGGAAACTTTATTACGGCAAAGGGAGCCGGCGTTGCATTGGAGTTTGGAGCGGCAATTACCGATTATTTTGCTGACAAAGCGGATATGAGCGGTACTGAGATTTTAAAACAAATGCAAATGAAAATATGAGTTATAATATCAGTGAAGAAAAAGCAAGGCTGCGTAAGTTTTACAGATTAAAGCGGAGCGGTATACCACAAAAAGAAAGAGCGGAAAAAAGCCGTATAATAACCGAAAAGCTTTTAAAAATGCCGGAGCTTTTACAGTCCGGGGTTGTATTTACATATATTTCGTTTAAAGATGAAGTCGATACGTCTAAACTGATTTGCAGCCTGATTGGTATAGGAAAAACCGTAGCAGCGCCTGTTTGCAAGAGCGATGGTATAATGGAGGCTTATGAGATAAAAGGTACGGACGGACTTATTAAAAACCGTTACGGTATCTCAGAGCCTGATATTCATAAATCGGTTTTAGTGCCTAAAAATAGTATTGATACAATAATAGTACCCGGACTTGCTTTTGATAAAAACGGATTCCGTTTAGGTTATGGCGGAGGATATTATGACAGATATATAGACGGATTTATCGGAAAAACGATAGGGATAACATTTCATGAATGTTATACGGACAGGCTTCCTGCATTCGAAACCGATAAGGCGGTAAACAGTGTTATTACCGAAAAGGATTTATAACAGATAAAGAAAAGGGTAAAATCATGACCTCTGAAACAGAAA
>CAJLFL010000242.1 GCA_905205855.1 uncultured Eubacteriales bacterium
ATACGTTTGCGATGAACAATATCTTCACCGGCTCCCTGGGCCTTTTCCGCTTCCTGGCAAGATATTATGTAAATGGTGTGGATTATGACATTGAGCATCCAAAACAGTTATTTGCAAACTCGCCCGAACCTCCCGTTCCCACCAACGGAACAAATATAGGGCATTTTCTTGATATTTCGTCACACATGAAGGTCTTTGACTTTTATCGTGCATGGCACATCGGAGTTGCCGATTCAGTCATATACTTCGGCAATCTGATAAAAAAGCTCAACCCATCTATGCTTACCGGCGCTTTTTACGGCTCTGCCGGAGCCACAAAGGTATTCTCATTCGGTCAGATTGGCGGTGTTGAAAGAATACTGAATTCAGGACAAATAGACTTTCTTGCTTCTCCCGGAGTATACGAAAACCGCCAGCCCGGCGGCTTTACAGGTCAAAGACAGGTTTTTGATTCCTTTAACCTCCGCGGTCGTATGTTTATAGTTGAAGATGACGCAAGAACACACCTTGAAAATAAATACTTTGCAAAATATGTCGAAATGTTTTCCATGCAGGATACATATAACGTTTTAAAACGCGAATTTGGAAAAAACATATGTGAAAATCTTCAGGCGTGGTGGTTTGATCAGCTTTTGGGCGGAAAACGCTACAAGCATCCTGATATTTACAAGCTGTTTAAACGTCAGAGTGAAATAGCTGCAGACGCTTATAGCTGCAGCAGAGATAAAAACAGCGAAATCGCATTTATATACAGTGAAGAAAGCTATCATGTTGTTTCGGAGGAAACAACGCACCAGATGGTTGAGCTTTTCAGAAACTATGAAATTGATCTTATCGGCGCACCCTCTGACAGATACTATGTATCCGATTTGGCAAACCCCGATATGCCGGATTATAAACTGTATGTATTTGCAAATACTTTTTACTTAAATGACTCTGACAGAAGAACAATAAAGTCAAAATTGAAGAAAAACAACGCAGCTGCATTGTTTATGTATGCCTCCGGTGTAATAAATCCTGACAGAACCGAGATGTTTTCAGAAAAGAATATGACAGATTTGATTGGCATAGACATAAAACGTTCGGACGGTATTTTCTCAGGGATGTTTAAGTTTTATTCTGCGGACAAAGGCTTTATAGCCGCCGGTTTGGACAAAGGCGAAATATACGGTGACTTTAAACGGAAAATGTGGGCAAATTGCAGCAGCTATATGGGAAGAATAAAAACTTCGCGCGTGAATCTGTATCCATGCTTTTATGCGGAGGATTCCTCCGCCGAAAATTCCGCATACTTTCTTGACAGCGGCAAAGCTGCGCTGAGTATAAAAGCTCTTGACGGCTTTACCTCTGTATACTGCGGCTCAAAGTATTTAAGCGCCGACGTTGTACGCAGAATTGCTGAATTTGCCGGCTGTCACATATATTGCCGCACAAATGATGTTTTATACGCAAACAAAAACTATATTACATTTCATGCCGCATCAAGCGGTCGGAAAACAATTTATTTGCCGCATGAATCATCCGTTACTGAGTGTTACAGCCGCAAAAGCTTAGGTAAAAAAATAAAAGAGTTTTCGTTTGATATACTTAAAGGAGAAACTCTGATGTTTAAATATATCTAAACCGAACGCACACAACGTAAAAAATCAGCCGCCGGACAGAGCAGAATTGCCTGTCCGGCAGTTTTTACATATTATGACTTTCCTTTTCCGCTATGCTGACAAATTCCAGCACATCATCAGGCGCGTCATTGCTGTAAAGCAATCCGTAGGGTATACTGTAATCCCAGTTTACCGGTATAGAAACCAATCCCGGATGAACATCCTGCCAACATTCAATAGTAAGCAATGCATTGCCGCTTTCCGCACAGCGGTTAAACACAGACAAATCGTAAAACTGCGGTGTATCCTCTATCCGTATCCGCGGATGATTTATCTCTATATCATTACGTATAATATCATTAACTCCCGAATCCCCTTTTTTAACTATCATCAGGGTTTCGCCGTACAAGTCCTCTATATCCAATATCTTTTTTGACGCCAGACGGTGCTCACGCGATACGGCAATCATTTTTTTATATCTGCCAAGTGGCATAAAATTGCAAAGCGACATCCACGCCTTTGAATCGCATACTCCTATCAGGAAATCAAACTTCTGTCCTATTGAAAGCCTTGTAAACAGTTATAAATACAGCTTTGCTGAGGATGTCCCGGCTGCTCCGTACGCGGATAAGGACACCGGCGAATATGAAGAAATAAAAGCTGATGAGGATAATAATCTGCTGCATATCAGGCTGTATTCAATAAACTATGGCGATAACATACAATATAAAACCGATAACGGACAGGACTGGCAGACTTATAATGCAGATGAGGTTATCAGAATAAATAAAGATACCGTTTTGCGCCTGAGAAGTGAAGTAAACGGCAAATACAGCCAAACCGTAAGTTATGTTTATAATTTTGTACCGCTCTCACCGGTTATTACGTTGCCGTCAGGACGATATTTAAAGAGCGAAAACAAGTTTACAATGATCGAATATGACAAACGCGCTCCTTCGGACAAGGTTGCAGATGACTATACGATTATGTACCGCGAAAACGGCGGCAAACAGGATTTGCCCTATCAAAATCAGAAACGATATATAGACCACACTATGTCATTTAAGGCATATGTAGTAAACAATAAAACCGGCAAATTAAGCAAAAATACAATAAACTATTATATAATAGAGCCTGAGAGCAGCGCCGACGGAACAGTAGACATTGCACCCCCTTATGACGTACCGAGAATCAGTGCAGATATGCTTGATACCGGAGAGTACGCAAAGGGCATCAAGCTGCTGACACAAAATAAAAACGCCGTTATACACTATTACTATACTTATACGCAGCTCGGCACAGAGGATGAAGTTTCTTCATCTGATGATATTATTTATGAAAACACA
>CAJLFL010000243.1 GCA_905205855.1 uncultured Eubacteriales bacterium
AGGCATAATCTTGGATTAACAGCATAAAACAGTCCAAGAATATGTCCGCACCCCCTTTGCTTATGAGAAATACAGACTTTTCACCGTGCCCAAACGGTTCGGGATATTCAAAATTAAATGCTGCAACCTGTTCCCAAACACCCTCTTCATTTTTCACATTACGCATATACTTATGGTAGCAGTTTATTGCTTTGAGGCTGTGTCTGCCTTGATATCCGCTTGCGTCTATGTAAGTCATATACGGGATTTCATTTGACATTCCGACA
This sequence comes from uncultured Eubacteriales bacterium, assembly GCA_905205855.1. Lineage (GTDB taxonomy): Bacteria > Bacillota > Clostridia > Monoglobales > Monoglobaceae > Ructibacterium. The sequence goes on from CAJLFL010000243.1 coordinate 267, forward strand.
TAATTGCCGTCAATAAAATATGTTACAGTTTTGATTTCCGTATTATATTTGTGTGCATAACACGAAACAGGAAACACGCTGTCAACGGAAATACCTTCCATAACCTTGCGGTAGCAAAAACCGGTATCGCCGTTATATCCGTTATGAATAAACCGCTCGCCATTTGTCAGTTTTAAATACTCATTCTGCAATGCGGAGTTTGTCGTGAGCCGATAATCACTTTTTTCTTCTTCCGCATTCACATACCAGTCAAAATATGCAATGAGCTTTATCTGCGGATAAACCATAGGCAGATATGAGTAATACTCCCTAAGCCTTTGGAGAGCGAAAGCGCTTGTATCTTGCCCCGTTTTTATCAGCTTATGTCCGCAGCCTGCAAGTGCAGTAACAGTCAGTACGCCCACAAGAATTGCTGCTGTTTTTTTCATTCCGATTTTCATTTTTTTCTCCTTTCAAATTTAACAAAATATATACTTATATTTTAAGGCTGACATATATAAAAGTAAATTCCCATTTTCCACTTTCGATACCTATTATCCACTTTTCCAAGTAAAAACGTCGCTTTCAGGCGTCCTATCATCTTATTTCACCAAGGCAGCTTAAAAGTATATATACAAAAAATAATCCGAATCCCAAAAACGGATTCGGATTATTGTATCTTCATATCTTTTAAAATGTCACATTATTTCCAACAGCTTGTAAACACCGGTTGTCACCATACAAACCATAACAGCAGTAACTGTCGGAATGATAAATGCCGCAACTGTCCATGCAATGCTTCCGCTTTCCTGTTTTATTGTCCAAAGCGTTGTTGCACAGGGAAAGTGCAGAACAGAAAACAGCATTACATTCACTGCTGTCAGCACAGTCCAGCCATTTGATACAAGAATGTTATGCAACCCAGAAAGACTTTCTGCATCAGCCATACTCCCGCTTGCCATATAGCCCATAAGAATAATCGGCAGCACTATTTCGTTTGCCGGCAGTGCAAGTATAAAAGCCAAAAGGATAACTCCGTCAAGTCCCATCAAACGCGCAAGCGGATTTAAAAAATCAGCGCAGTGCATCAGAATACTTGCATCACCTATGCTTATATTTGCCATCAGCCATATTATTGCTCCCGCAGGTGCCGAAACCCTTATCGCCCGGCATAAAACATGCAGAGTCCTGTCAAAAACAGACCTTATAAGTGTTTTGACTATTTTGGGTTTTCTGAAAGGCGGCAGCTCAAGAGAAAATCCCTCTCCATCCTCTTTTAAAAAAAACTTAGTAATCAAAGAGGTAACAAGCATCGCAGCCGAAACACCGATTATAATCAGCAGCAATACAAACAACGCCGCAGCAGCGGAATTGCTTCCCAAGCTTATTACCTCTCCCATAAATATTGCCGATAATGAAATAAGCATAGAAAATCTTCCGTTGCAAGGTATAAAGCAATTTGTTATCATTGCCGCAAGACGCTGCCGTTTTGATGATATTATTCTGCATCCTGTAACCCCAACGGCGTTGCACCCAAGTCCCATACACATTGTAAGCGCCTGCTTTCCGCACGAGCCTGCTCTTTTAAAGCAGCGGTCAAGATTAAACGCCAGCCGCGGCAGATATCCCAAATCCTCAAGCAATGTAAAAAGCGGAAAGAAAATCATCATCGGCGGCAGCATTACAGCCGTTACCCATGCGGTAGTATGATAAACACCGTCTGTCAATACAGCTGTTATATTCGGCGGCAGATGGATATACATTAAGGCCTTTTCAACATACGGCTTTAAAAATCCGAAAAATGCCAGCAAAGCCTGTGACGGATAATTTGCACCGACAACCGTTATCCAGATAAGGATTCCCAGAAAGCCTATAATTATCGGTATTCCAAAAAGCCTTGACGTCAAAATTTTATCAGCCTTGATACTTCTTATTCCGCACATCTTATCCTCTTTATTACATATAATGCAGCTGCAAGCCGAGGCAATTATTTGCGATTTCTCAACTATTCCGCCGACTATTGCATCTCTTACCGAAACAGAATCAAATCCTTTTTCCGCAAGCTCTGCCTTCACTCTGTCAGCTTCCGAAATAATCCGTATTCTTTCGCCTCCGTCTGATTTTGTATAATCCAAAAGCTTTGCCGCCATTGCACAGTTGTCTATAAGCTTTAAAGCCATAAACCTGCGGCTGAAGCTTGAATACATTTTTCCCGGTAATACAGCATAAACCTTTTCAACCGCAGATTCTATGTCATTACAGTATCTGACAACAGCTTTCTGTCCCGTTGTTTTAAAACCATTCTTTGCAATATCATATAAAAAACGTTTCAGTCTTTGTATATCCCCGCGCCGGCGTGCACTTATTCCGATTACAGGTATCCCAAGCTGCCTGCCGAGCGCATCAGTATCAATATACATTCCTTTCTTTTCTGCCTCATCCATCAGATTTACGCATAATACAACATTTAAATTTATTTCCAGTATTTGTAGAAGCAAGTTCAAATTGCGCGCCAGACAGGTGGCGTCAGCTATTACCAAAGTAAAATCCGCATTTTCAAAGCAGATTGCATCACGCGCGATTTCCTCCTCCGGCGAATTGGATATTATAGAGTATGTTCCCGGTAGGTCTGTAAGTTCAAAGCTTGTATCTCCGTATTTAAATCCGCCAGACGCAAGCTCTACTGTCT
>CAJLFL010000244.1 GCA_905205855.1 uncultured Eubacteriales bacterium
GTAGTCCAGCGCGCTGACTGCCCTTTATATAATTAACCCTGCCGATTTATTCGGCAGCCATAGTATTTTATTTTGTTTTTTGAGCAAAAATATGCTTATCAAACATCATAAGGAGCAAGATGCAATGTCAACAATATTATGTGATGAGCAAACCTGCGTTTATCAAAAAGACGGGATATGTAATTTGGATTCCGTAAATACGCAGAAAATACCCAAAAATCCATCGTCATGCGTATATTTCAGCTCTGCAGCAGATGTCAGTCTAAAAAATGAAGCGCAAAATCAACAAGAACATTGATTCCGACTCTGATACAATCTTCATCTATATCAAATTCAGAACTGTGTATCGGTGCAGTAATTCCTTTTTCGACATTTCCGCTGCCAAGCTTAAATAAAGCCGCAGGAACATTCTCGCAGAAATATGCAAAGTCTTCACCTGCCATAGTTGCCGCACCGCCGTAAACGCAATTTTCTTTACCCAGGCATCTAACCCCGGCATTATAAAGCATGTCGCATATATCGGTGTTATTTATCAGCGGAGGAAATAATCTGTCAAACTTATAGTTAAATTCCGCACCGTGTGCATCACATACTCCCTTAACAATTTCGCCAATTCTGCGTTCAAGCAAGTTCCTTACAGCCGGTGACAGCGAACGCGCTGTCCCTGTGATTTCAACCGTATCGGGAATAACATTGGTTGCATTTCCGGCGTGTATTGAACCAACGCTTATTGCAGCTGTGTCAAAAGGACTTAAATTTCTGCTGACAACCGTTTGCAGCTGCATTATAATCTCTGCTGCTGCAACTATCGGATCGACGGAATTCTGCGGCTCTGCGCCGTGTGCTCCTCTGCCGTTTATCGTAATATAAAAATCATCAGGCGAAGCATAAAGTGCACCGTTTTTTACTCTGATTTTTCCTGCAGGCAATTCAGGTTCTACATGCAGCGCAGCCGCCGCATCTACCTTAGGTTCGTCAAGAATTCCATCTTTAATCATCGGCTCTGCTCCGCCCTTAGTTTCTTCTCCCGGCTGAAAAGCAAATTTAATTGTTCCGCTAAATTCGTCTGTCATCCTGCTCAAAACCTCACATACATTTAAAAGTATAGCTGTATGTGCATCATGTCCACAGGCATGCATGACTCCGCTGTTCTTCGATTTATATAACGATTCTCTTTTTTCCTCAAGCGGCAGAGCGTCCATATCTGCACGTAGCAACAGGCACTTGCCATCTTTTTTTCCTTTTAAATAAGCCAAAATACCTGTTCCGGCTATGTTTCTTTTGTACGGAACATTCATCTCGTCAAGACGTTTGCACACATAATCGGATGTATTAAATTCATTAAATGACAGTTCAGGATTCATATGAATATAACGTCTGTCCTGTACAGCTTGTTTAAATACATCATCAGTTATTTTGATTGATTTATCTTGATTTGTCATTAATTGCACCTCTGTTAAAAAATTCAATAACTGCCGCCGCTGCCGCATCTCCGATAACGGCTTGTAAGTCAGCCTTTGAAGCTCTGCTAATCTTTGCGACAGACCCAAAGCTGTTTAAAAGCTTCTTTCTTTTCGCCGGACCTATTCCCGGAATATCCTCAAGAACGGAATGTATGGCGGAATTTTCATGCTTTCTGCGGAATCCCTCTATTGCAAAGCGATGAACCTCATCCTGCATACGAGTCAAAAACTTAAACAAAATGCCGTCACGCTCTATGTCAAACTCAATACTTTCATCCGTAAGCCCGCGCGTTCTGTGTTTATCATCCTTGACAAGACCGTACACCGGTATGTCCTCACCAAGAGTATCCATTAACATTCTTATTGCCGAAACATGACCTCTTCCTCCGTCCAGCAGTATTAAATCGGGCAGGGGTAAAAACTTTGCTTTTTCTTTTCCAAGAGTACCGTCCCTAATTTTCTCCTCCTCATTGTATGCATGCATGATTCTGCGATAGATTACCTCTCTCATACTCTCGTAATCATTGGCGCCCTCTACCGTCTTTATTTTAAATCTTCTGTAATCCTTTCTGGATTCTCTTGCATTGTTATATACAACGCAAGCGCCAACACTCTGAACGCCGGAAATATTCGATATGTCATAGCTCTCTATCCTGTGCGGAGTTTTTTCAAGTTTTAAAACATCTTTCAGTTCTGCCAATATGTCATTCTGATTCATTATTTCTCTGTCGCGCTTTAATCTGTATTTTTGCATCGATTCCTCAGCATTTCTTGATACCATTTCTGCCATAGAAAGCTTTTCCCCACGCTTTGGAACCTTTAAATATATTTTATGCCCCACCTTTTGACTGAGCCATTCAGATATATAATTCATGTCATCAATTTCACACGGTAACAAAATCTCTTTAGGTATCATTGTTGCACTGAAGTAATACTGCTTTACAAAACCGGAAACAAGCTCCTCCGTACTTGAATCCTCGCCCTCAAAAACAAAGTATTCCGAACCGGAGGTCTTGCCGCCGCGCATATAAAAAATCTGAATACAGCTTGCTTTTTTATCCCGATAAACACCAATGATGTCCATATTATTATCCGTTGTAGATATAATTTTTTGCTTTTCGCCCAGCATTTTTATTGCTTCGATTTTATCACGGCAGCGCGCCGCCTGCTCAAACTCAAGTGCGTCCGAAGCGCGCTTCATCTCATTTGTCAAGTATTCAATTATACCATCAAGTTTGCCCTCAAGTATTTCTCAAATCTGTTCAAAATTCTTTTTATACTCCTCAGAGCTTATTTTACCGGCACAAGGGGCAGAGCATTGATTTAAATGATAATACAGACATGGTCTGCTTTTGCCTATATCAGACGGCAAATTCTTCTTACAGCTACGCACCTTAAATATTCTTCTTATTGTTTCAAGTGTTTCGCGCACCATATA
>CAJLFL010000245.1 GCA_905205855.1 uncultured Eubacteriales bacterium
CGTTATGAATCTTGCCGAGTCCCGGAATAAGTACCAGAACCAACAGTGCAGCTCCGCCTATATACAAATAAGATGAAATTTGTGCCAGATAGTCATAGTCAAGTATCATCAGTGCAGCTATCCCGGCAATTCCCAAAATAAATGCAACAGTCTGAATTACAACATATTTTGGTCCTCCTGCGCTTGAAATCATAACAATTCCAAATGCGGCTGTAAGCACAGTCAAAACTATAAGCGGCATATCCAGTCCTCTAAACCGGCTGCTTCCGTTCCACATAGCAAAAACTCCTTGCGTTTATTTAGTATTTATAGCTTATCGCAACGCCATCCCCTACGGGAAGCACTGATGTTTCAAGCTCCTTTGATGATGACAGCATATCAAGATATGCTCTCAGCCGTCTGATAATCGTAATCTTTCTGTGCTGCATAAGCTCATCCGTTGCTGTCATTCCCTTATACAATACATTATCCGAAACCAATATTCCGCCATGTTTAAGCATACGCATACAATGTGAAAAAAATTCATTATACTGACCTTTTGCTGCGTCAATAAATATCATGTCGTATTCTTTATTCAAATTCGGAAGAATATCTCTTGCATCTCCCTTATAAATATGTATCATGTCACCGAAACCGGCTTTGTTTATGTTATCCGAAGCAATCTCAAACATTTCGTCAGAAATCTCTATTGTATCAACACAGCTGCAGCCGGCAGACACCATACATATTGAAGAATAACCGATAGCGCATCCGATTTCAAGTACTTTTTTTACTCCCGCAAGATGTATCAGCACCTCCAAAAGCTTCATTGTTTCGGGCTGAGATATAGGCACGCTGTTCTCCGCTGCATATTTTTCCATATCGCCCGTTACTCCGCTGCGCTTCGGAAGTAAATCTCTTAAATATCTGATTATATATTCATGATTTATATTATCGTCAATCACTTTGTTTCCCCTTTATTATCCCTGAGTTTCTCTCAGCTTTTGATTATGTTCCTCAAATGTTTCGGAAAACAGATTTCTGCTTCCGTCCGCAGTTGCAAGAAAATATAAATAATTCGTATCTGCCGGACTGAGTGCCGCTTTTATGGAGCTTATTCCCGGTGACGCAATCGGGCCCTTTGGCAAACCGCTGTATTTATATGTATTGTAAGGTGAATCTATTGCCGTATCAGAATTGCTTAAAACATTTTTACGCTCCTTTAATATATATTGCACGGTAGCGCAGGATTCAAGCTTCATTCCTATCTTTATACGATTATAAAATACCGAAGCAACAATCGGACGTTCTTCATCATTTGCCGCCTCGCACTCTATAACAGATGCCATTATAATAATATCGTCAAGACTCTTTCCGTCCGAACTGTTTTTATACTCCGGCATAACCTTTTCGTCAAAAGCAGCAAGCATTTTGTTTATTATATCATGCTCGTTTTCTTCCGTAGAAAACATATATGTATCCGGATATAGGTATCCCTCCAAACGATTTTCGCGCTTGGGTATCTGATTTACAAAATCATAATCAAAGCTGCCGTTTTCAATCTCATTCATAAATTTGTTTCTGTCAACAAGTCCGTTTTCACTAAGCAAATCTGCAATCTGCCTGAGTTCATATCCCTCCGGTATAACAATTCTCTTTTCTTGTATTCCGTCAGGCGCACTCTGAAGTTTTTGTGAAATTTCTTTATAGCTCATTGATGTATTTACATTATGTATTCCCTTTTGATAGACAGGCTGTCCGGCAAGCCTTGTATACAGCTTAAAAAAAACAGGATGCTTTATTATTTTTTGTTCTTTCAATATTTTTGAAATACCCGATGATCCTGCACCGTCGGGTATTTCAACGGTACACACCTTATCGCCTCCGCCGATTCCGGCAGCGTCCTTTATGACAGACACCGAAAAAATCAAAACTGCAGCAATTATCACAGTTATAATTATTCCGATAATCCCTATACCCTTCTTCTCTGATCGTCTTGACATAAAAACACATCCTTTTTAATAAATCTGCAAATACAGCAAACCGACAATCATTGCTATGCAAAGTATTATCGGCAGATTTATAAAACTCTGTCCCAAAAGCTCTGATGCCTTTAATCTTTTTATCCTTGCCGCCGGCTTGGTTGAAAATGCAAGAGCACAGACCGCAGCAAGTCCGACAATTATACCGGTCACAAACAGCTTTATTGTTGCCGACGGTATATCTATGAGCACACTGCTGAAGTACGACAGCAAAACCGCAGTAACATTATTAGCCATATGCAAAAGCATACACGCATACAAAGAGCCTGTTCTGCACAGCACAAATATGAGTACAATTCCCAAAAGCAAATAGCCCGGTATACCGGAGAGATTGCCGTGCAGAAGTGCAAACATAATTGTTGTAAAAACAGCTGCGGCAGTCGTATTAAACTCCGCCATAACTCCGTATACTATTCCGCGCAGCAAAAATTCTTCAAATACAGCAGGTATAACGGCAACCGTAACAATCGCCGCCGCAAGTTCCGCCGCACTGTGCGGAATATACCCTCCGTCGGCAGATATGGCAAGCGTTATAGGTAAGTCCAGCAACACCATAGCAAACTGACAGCCGTAGCCTATAATGACCGCAACCACAAGCTGCCAAACTGCACATCCCCTCAATCCGAATCTTTTGCGTGCAGCAGAGCCGCTTAAAAGCCGGTTCTCTTTAGCATACATTGATATAGGAAGCAAGTATGCCAAAAGCTCTATAACAAGCATCTGCAAATAAACCGGAGGTTCAAAGCTTATAAAACTCGATATGAATGCGGCGGCAGCCGTTACCGCTGTCTGTGCCGCAGCGATAAAAAACAGCATCCGCCGTATACTCTTTAATCTGTGCTTTCCGGCTCTGTAAGAAAACACAGTTATATTCT
>CAJLFL010000246.1 GCA_905205855.1 uncultured Eubacteriales bacterium
TTCTGAGACTTAATAACCTTCAACCTTGAGAATTCTTCACGATCTTTTTCCTCAAGAGCGTTTTGTATATTTCTTGTTTCCGCAGTATAACGCGGTATCATAATATTTTTAAGAGCATTTGCTCTTTTCTGAGTCTTTTTAACACTGTCAGCTATACGATATACAGAAATCTCAATTTGTGCAAGCTGCTTGGTGAGTCTTTTTACATCACCAAACTTTAATACAGCCTCGTCCAATGATGATGTAGTATTTTTCATACCATAGGATGGCTTTGTCGGTATATCCTTTATTATTACTATCGGAATTTCAACACCCATTACACTTCTGAATTTTACATCGAGAGAATCTTCAATATCTATAGCAAGACCGATTTTTTCAACAGTATCTATACCAATATCAATATTGGCCTGCTGCAGCGCCGAATAAGCCTCACTGAAAGTCGTTTCTATTTTATCCTGAATTTCTTTGGCATTGTCAATCAGTTTCATCATTTCACGAATCAAAATATTTCTCTTTTTATCCAAAAGACCATATCCTGTTTCGCAAAGAGCCAATGTGTTTTTGGCTATAATTAAATTACCTTTGGTAGGTACCATTGCCATTTTCAGCGCCTCCGTTAATCAGTATTTTGCTGAGGATACATTTTGTCCAGAGTTTCGGTTGAAATACGATCAAGCTCTGTTCTGGGCAGGATATGCAAAAGCTCCCAGCCGATTTGAAGCGTTTGTTGTATGGAACGATTCTCATTTCTGCCCTGACCGACGAATTTTTCTTCAAACTCGTTGCCGAATTTCATATACAGTTTATCCGTATCTGATAATTCATCCTCACCTATTACAGATGCAAGAGCACGAACCTCCTGAACCTTTGCATAAGAAGAAAACAACTGATTACTTACTTCAGGGTGGTCTGCGGTCGTATATTCTTCACCTATACCGTCCTTCATTAAACGTGAAAGGGACGGGAGTACCGAAATAGGAGGATATATATTCTTTTGTGCAAGCGATCTGTCAAGAACTATCTGACCTTCTGTAATATATCCCGTCAAATCCGGTATAGGATGAGTAATATCATCATTTGGCATTGTAAGAATAGGAATCTGTGTAATAGAGCCTTTACTTTCTTTTATCATACCGGCGCGCTCATACAGCGAAGCGAGGTCACTGTATAAGTATCCCGGATAACCTTTTCTTGACGGAATTTCCTGTTTGGATGAAGAAATTTCGCGCAGAGCCTCACAATATGATGTTATATCAGTTAAAATAACCAAAACGTGCATATCAAGCTCAAATGCAAGATACTCAGCAGCCGTAAGAGCGCAGCGCGGTGTAAGTATACGTTCAACAACAGGATCGGAGGAGGTATTTATATACATTACACTGCGGTTCAAGGCTCCGCTTTGTTCAAAAGCTGACATAAAATAATTTGCAACGTCATGCTTAACTCCCATAGCGCCGAAAACAATAGCAAAGTTTTTGCCTGAATCCTCAGCTATACGCGCCTGGGCAGCTATCTGAACCGCAAGATTATCATGCGGCATTCCGTTTCCTGAAAAAATAGGAAGTTTCTGACCTTTAATCAGTGTAGTAAGACCGTCAATAGCGGAAATACCTGTCTGAATAAATGAACGCGGATATTCACGCGATACCGGATTCATAGGCTTCCCGTTTATGTCCATAGCAGTGTTGCCGTAGATTTCACCCAAGCCATCTATAGGTCTGCCGACACCATCAAAAGTTCGTCCCAAGATTTCGGACGAGAGTGTTATTTTCAGTGGACTTCCGGTAAGTCTTGTACGAGTATTGCTAAGAGAAATCCCTTGTGTGCCTTCAAATACCTGTGCAACGGCATAGTCTGCTGTAAGCTCAATTATACGGCCTATACGTTTTTCTCCGCTTGACAAGGTTATTTCGATTATTTCATCATAAGCAGCATCCTTTATTCCATCAATAACAATCAATGAGCCGCTTAAATCGTTTAAACCCATATATTGAATTTGCATTGTATCATTCCTTCCGTGCAGTAATACCGGTCAGTGACCGATCAGAATTTCAGCATATCAATTTTCTTTATAATATCATCAAATTTTTCCGGTTTGTCATTTTCAATATCATATTTCATTTTTATAACTTCATCAAAAATACCGGTTTTTTGTATTTGTGTAAGAGGAATAGCCTTTTCAAGCACCCATGCTTTACATACGTCATAAAGATGAAGAATTACCTTTATCATATTGTATTGCTTTGATATAGGGACATATGTATCGGTTGGATTATAGGCGTTCTGCTGCAAAAATCCTACACGGATAACACGCGCAATTTCAAGTGTAAGTCTTTGGTCTTCCGGCAATACATCCGCACCGATAAGTTTTACAATATCCATGAGCGAACTTTCCTCCTGCAAAATACGCAGTATTGCAGCACGTGCTTCGGGAAATTTGTCATCAAGGTTATCTCTGTACCATTCAGAAAGATCATCTATATACTCACTGTAACTCGAAAGCCAGTTTATTGCCGGATAATGACGGGCATATGCAAGCTCTTTATCAAGTCCCCAGAAGCATCTTGTAAATCTCTTTGTATTTTGAGTGACAGGCTCAGAAAAATCACCGCCCTGGGGAGATACAGCGCCTATCAATGTCACACTGCCTTCATTTCCGTTCAGAGTCTGCATATATCCTGCACGCTCATAAAACTCTGAAAGTCTTGACGGCAGATATGCCGGAAAGCCTTCCTCGGCAGGCATTTCCTCCAGACGTCCGGAAATTTCACGCAAGGCTTCTGCCCATCGGGATGTAGAGTCCGCCATAATAGCTACGTGATATCCCATATCGCGATAATACTCCGCAAGAGTAACACCGGTGTATATAGATGCATCACGCG
>CAJLFL010000247.1 GCA_905205855.1 uncultured Eubacteriales bacterium
AAGGCACTGGCGGCCATGCAGGCCATCACGCCGGATCGTGTTGGCAAGATCGACCATAAAAATAAGTTGTTTTGAAGGGTTGTCAAACCTCTTTTACTTTTCGCTTTCAACTTAATTGTAAGAGAGACCTAATTAAAAATAAGTTGCAGTTGTAGATGCCAGTTTATGATAATCTTGTAGGGTAATCAGACTGCGTAGCCTATGGTTCGTAAATTGTTGTTCCCTCCGACAACCCTTTTTAAATATAGAGGAGAGGTTCTGTGCAGTAAACAATTCTCACCGTACTGTGCAGAGCCTCTCTTTTATTTTGCCTATTTTTAATTTGTTTCAGCATAGTAATTGATTTTTGATACTTTAGAAATTGTGATTGAATAAATTATGTCTTTGCAGACGTTAAGTTTTATTTTTATTTGAATATATGCAGAAAGAGGTGTTTTTTAGCTGCACTTTATGAAAAATCTCTATTTGATAATTATTTAAAACTATTGAGGTATGCTTGATAAAATCAGATAAAAATGCAACATATATTCCCTATCTTTGAGCATTAAAAATAAATGTGTGAGGCATTACAGATATAAGTAAGTAACCATTGTCAAGGGAGCGAGCAACATTGCTAAAAGAACAAGCAACATTGTAAATATGACTTTTTAAGATGAGTTATTTATAATTTCTGATTGGGTATTTATAGTTATTTGCATTATCTGCTTGCATTATAAAACAGAGATATTTTTATCAGATATAGCATTACCCAGCTATTAAGGTACGGAAACAACAGTGCTCAGACATATATATGAGAATTGGAAAGAACTACGGTTTGACAAAGATAATCAGACTTATTATGAGGCCACCTTTGAGAGAAATGGGAAAAGTTATAAGGTTGTCACAGCACAGCAGAGTGAAATGGGTATGACGGCGGGAGCAGTGCTTTCCATGAAACTGATTGAGCATTTTCGCCCGAGGTATCTCATAATGCCGGGAATAGCGGCAGGAGTTGCTTTGGAGCATATGGAGGAGCAGATTTACGGCGATGTTGTGGCGGAAGATGTTATCTGGAACTATTCATCCGGAAAATTTGTAAGTCCGGATAAAGCAGATATTAAATTCGGCGAGCTCGGCTTTATTCCGCGTCCAACAGTGGTAAAGATGAAGGACGAGATCAAAGAGTATGTTTTAAAGGCGGCACAGAGTGGGGAAAACCAATGTCATGTTTACATTGGACCAATGGCAAGTGGCAGCGCAGTGATAGCCAACAGTGAAATACTGAACAAGCAGATACGCTCACAGTTTCAGCATACGGCAGGGTTGGATATGGAAGCTTATGCCGTTGTCTACGCTGCCGAAAATGCAATTGAACCGAAGCCCGATGCGATTATCGTAAAAAGTGTCTGCGATTATACTGACAGCAGAAAATCGGATAAATATCAGAAGTTTGCGGCGTATACAAGCTCAGAATTTGCAAAGCTGCTCTTCGAAGAGTTTCTGCCGCTTGACTAAATACAGTGAGGTGCGTATCGAATGAGTATAAAAACAAGAAAATTTGCCGACGACGGTTGGGGAATATGGATAGACGGAGACGACAGAAGTACGGTTTATTTAAACGAATGGATCAATCCTAAAGGCAAAAGCTATGTTGATATCGGCGTCAGAATTTACGGTGCGAAAAAAGCAAATGATCTTAATATTTATGTTCCGTTTGAAATAACCGAGCATGAAATAGCAGACTATCCGCGGAACTGTCGGACGACAATATTCTGCGCGGACTGTTTAATACCAACGGTATTGTTGATGCTGAAAAAATGAGTATACATCAGAGCTTCGGTATGACGGGCGTACGGTAAGCCTTATCAATCTGTCAAAAGAAATTTTAAAGGCAAAACGTGTGGCGGAAGGAACCGTGATCACGGCAGCACTTAATAAAATACAACAACATATAACAAGCGATGAAGCATATGTGATATTCAGAATACCTCATCGCACATTGGATGAAGTATTCACACCGCAAATGAATGTCAGAGGCAGTATAGAGCGTCTTAAGGAGCTTATTTCAAGTCCGACTGTCACGCAGAAATACGGATATTCCATACGAATTAACGAGGCAAGGCTGCTTCCGTCTGAAATTAATAAAATTGAAGTTTTGCATCAGCAGCGCATATGTAAAGTGCTGGTTACCATATCGATTGACGAAACATATGAACTGAATGATTCTAATTGTTACCGTATAAGGCGATTAGAGGAGGACTTATACATAAACTATGCGCCGCCCGGCTATGACTGCTCTGATGTTATCTCATATCAGTGGGTGGAGGAACGGGACAAGAACGTGAAGGCACATTACAACTTTTATTTTGATAAAAGGGCAAATTCAAGTGAGGAATCACTACTTGGAAGACAACGAGCCCGAGCCTGATGAAAATGACGTTATTACAACCGAGAAGCTTTTAGGCGGTAAATTCAACGATAAAGGTTTCCTCAGAACATAAGAGATTATGCCTTGGAGGAGGTGAGCAGAATGAGAAAGAGAGGGATTAGCAAACGCAAGATAGAAAAGAGTAGGCAGATGTTTGATAAAATGGCAGAGCTTTTGGATGCTGCGGAAAATAAAAAGCATACCAATGCTCCCCATAATACTATCAATAATACATCTGAAGGTCAACTGCCCGACGATATAGTCAAAGCTCTTTATGACTGTATCAATGAGCAAATAAAAAAGCAAAACAATGAATAAAATTTTGGAGGGTAAGAATTGATTATGGATTCTTATTCTTTTTCGTGAATAAAAATAAATTTTTAGGAAAATATAAAGATAAAATAAAGATAATAGCTTGACATTTTATTTGTTTTGTCATATAATATAAATAAGAAA
>CAJLFL010000248.1 GCA_905205855.1 uncultured Eubacteriales bacterium
ACGTGCAACAACGTGGATTTTCACCCTCCGGCAGCAACCAGGGCTCTCCATGCTTTCTCCCGTCTTTTCTATTATTCTTCAGGTTTCCTTATCTTGTCAACGCGACGCTGGTGTCTGCCGCCTGCAAACTCGCTTTCAAGATAAGCGTCAACAATATCAATCGCAAGCCCCGGTCCGGTAATGCGTTCCCCAAGACAGATAATCTGGGCATTGTTATGCTCGCGGCTCATGCGTGCGCTGAAGGTATCGGTAACATGTGCGGCGCGTATACCGTCTATTTTGTTTGCCGCTATGCTCATGCCGATTCCCGTGCCGCAGATTAGAATACCGCGGTCAAACTTACCGCCGAGATACGCACGGCTGACCTTTTCTGCAATATCCGGATAGTCGGCAGGCACATCCCTTTCGGTTCCGTAATCTATAACCTCATGACCGATTCCGGTCAGATGTTCTTTTATTGCCTCTTTATGGTTCACGCCGCCGTGGTCACAGCCTATTCCGATTTTCATAATATCTCTCCTTAATTTGTTATTTTATATAATAATATCAAATATTATAGATAAAATCAATGTTTTTTGTAAAAACAAAAAATAAATTTCTGTTATATAAAGGGTTGTATTTACAGGAATTTAATAGTATAATAAAAACAATAACGGAAGGAGAGTGTGCATAATGGACTATATACAGGAATATGAACGCTGGCTTAAAAACGCCGATGAGGAAACGGTAAAAGAGCTTGAAGCAATAAAGGGCAATGATGCGGAGATAAAGGACAGATTTTATAAATCATTGGAATTTGGTACTGCCGGACTTAGGGGTGTTATCGGCGCAGGCTTAAACAGAATGAACAACTATGTTGTCGGACAGGCAACACAGGGACTTGCCAATCAGTTGATAAAAACAAATCCTGGCAGAACGGATTTAAGTGTGACGATTGCGTATGACAGCCGTCATAAATCCGATACGTTTGCAAAGGAGGCTGCAGCCATTCTTGCGGCAAACGGAATAAAGGCATATCTGTTCAGTGAACTTAAACCCGTACCGGAGCTGTCGTTTTCTGTCAGATACAAAAAGGCGGACGCAGGTATAGCTGTTACGGCAAGCCACAATCCGGCAAAGTATAACGGTTATAAGGTTTATGGTGCGGACGGCGCACAGCTTAATCCTGAGCTTGCCGCTATTGTTCTTGAAGAAATTGACAAGACCGATTTGTTTAAGGATATAAAAAAGACCGACTTTGACAAAGCGGTTGCGGACGGCATGATAGAGATGATGGGCGACGAGGTTGAGGAGAAGTATCTCGACTGTGTACAGGCACAGTGCATAAATCCGGAACTTGCCAAAGAAAAGGGACATACCCTTAAATTTGTATACACTCCGTTTCACGGTGCAGGCAATAAGCCGGTGCGTAAAATCTTGAAAAGAATTGGTTTTGACAATGTTGTTGTCGTAAAGGAGCAGGAGCTTCCGGACGGTGATTTCCCTACGGTTGTGTCACCCAATCCGGAGAATAAGGAGGGCTTTACCCTTGCAATCGGCTATGCAAAGGACTGCGGTGCGGATTTGATAGTCGGCACCGATCCTGACTCTGACAGAGTGGGAATTTTAGTTAAAAATTCCGAGGGCGAGTATGTCACCTTTACCGGAAACCAGGTAGGCGCATTGCTTACCGAATATATTTTAAGCAGCCTTAAAGAGCGTGGCGAGCTGCCAAAGGACGGCTATGTTGTAAAAACTATCGTAACAACAAATATTATAAAGGCTATGTGTGATTTTTACGGTGTGGAAATGAAAGAGGTTCTGACCGGATTTAAGTTCATAGGCGAGAAGATAAAGGAGTCCGAGCAGACAGGCATAGGAACATACCTTTTCGGATTTGAGGAAAGCTATGGCTATTTAAAAGGGACTTATGCGCGTGATAAGGACGCTGTTGTTGCTTCAATGCTTATTGCGGAGATGGCTCTGTATTATCAGGAAAAAGGCAGCTCTGTGTTTGAGCAGATGGATAAGATTTATCGTAAATACGGATATTACAAGGAGCAGGTAGAGTCCGTCACAATGGAGGGCATAGAGGGACTTGACAAGATTAAGGGCATAATGGAAAATATCAGAAACAATCCGCCCAAAACGGTTGCCGGAAAGAAGGTTATCGCGGTGCGCGACTATAAGACATCTGTAAGACGCGACCTTTTAAGCGGAGAAACCGAAAAGATTACGCTGCCCGAATCGAACGTAATTTATCTTGAGCTGGAGGATGATAATAACTTTATTATTCGTCCGTCCGGAACAGAACCTAAAATCAAGCTTTATTGTCTGCTTAAAGGCGATACGGCTGAGGAAGCGGAAAAGCTTGCTGAGCTTGTAAAAACGGATATAAAGAATATAGTGGGATAAAAAGCACAATTCTGTAGAGGGCGGTCACATCTGACCGCCCGTTTCGTCTTTCATATGCAGAAATGTTGTTCAATATTTTTCGGGCAGATATTATCTGTCCCTACGGATGGCGTATAGATGCAGCGTTTGATATCGTAGGGACGGCTGTGCATCCGCCCGCATGCAATTATGAGAAGTTTTTAATAAAAAATGAAAAAACTTTAAAAAAAGGCTTGACATGGGACAAGATTTCTGATAGAATAACATTCGTGCTCTTAAAAAGACACAGACATGGCGGTGTAGCTCAGTTGGCTAGAGCATACGGTTCATACCCGTAGTGTCACTGGTTCAAATCCAGTCACCGCTACCATATACGGCTCCTTGGTCAAGTGGTTAAGACTCCGCCCTCTCACGGCGGCTACAGGGGTTCGAATCCCCTACGAGTCACCATTGGATTAAGTTTGGATGCATAAATTGTATGTGTTC
>CAJLFL010000249.1 GCA_905205855.1 uncultured Eubacteriales bacterium
GTCTAATTTTAAGCCGTGTTTTTTTAATTGCGGTAGAAAAAATAAAAAAGGAGAGATTTTTATGAAACGTTTGGCGGTATTACTGTTAACATTCATTACGGCGATAAGCATGCAGACCTTTACAGTCGATGCCGCCGACGATTTAAAACTCATTATCAACGGCGAAACACAAAACTATTATCCGGCTATAACATCCGTGCATCTCGGCACAGGCGACAATCAGCTGCTTGCACCGGCGGATGATATTGCCGCTGCGCTTGGAGCATCTTATGCTGCAAGCGGCAGCCGTATAACATTAAAGAAGGACAGCAGCGAGATAGTTTTTACTGTAAATTCCAAAACAGCAATGGTAAACGGAACACAGACGGAACTTTCGGTTCCGGCACAGCTGATGGACGGAGCAGTATACGTTCCGGCAGAATTCTGCGGAGAAAACCTTAATTTTCATGTTCTGCGTGAAAAAGCAGGAAAACGCGTCCGTATAATAAGCCGTACATCTACGACTGTTCCGGGAGTAACGGACAACGGCACAAAGCCCGGTATGGCAGAGCTTGAATCTACGGTACACAGACCTGTTCCGACTGTGTTTGAAAAATCAAACAAATTGGATGATTTGATATATAACAAGACGAATTACAGTGATGCCGTAAAACCGCTTGATCCGTCAACAATAGGGCCAAAGCCCACCGGGCCGGTAATATTCTCTCAGGAGGATTTTTTAACCGAGATTGACGTAACGCATAATGACAGCAGCAGCTATGACTGGCCGAGAAAGTGGTGCCGTACCGAAATAGTCGACGCCACGCGCGAGATAGATAAAAGTCTTATAAAAATGTCTGTTAAGATGGGCAACTCGTTTATAGGTGAAGGAAGCAACGGAATTAAAGGACTTCCGTTTGAGAAAGCCGTTCAGCTGGATGTTACACAGAAACAGATTAACTTTAACAGCAATACGATTGTGTTGGATAAAAAGCTTCCGTCACCAAAGAAAACCGATAATTATGTTTTGACATTTTATATTCGTCTTATAGACGGCGGCGATCCTGATTATGAAACAGGTAAGATGGGTATACAGTTTCAGGCACCTAATGTCAGTAAATCGCTTGAAAAGGTTGTAGAGTTCGGAAAAGAGTGGAAAAAGTTTGAATTTTTAGCAACCGGAGTAGAGGATGCAGTATCAATACGTGTTGTGCCGGCATATAACATACAGAAAATTCAGATAGGCGGATTTGAAGTAACGAATGTAGGCGAGGATGCGGATACCTCATACTTTAAGTCAGTGAAAACGGATTTGCTCCCGCGTGAGCTTGCACCGGATGCCGAATGGAGAAAAGAAGCTCTTGACAGAATAGAGCAGGTCAGAAAAGGCGACTTCAGAGTTCTTGTAAAGGATAAGGACGGTAATCTTGTTCCGAATGCAGAAGTGAAATTCGATATGTTTGAGCACGAGTTTAAGTTTGGCATAACGATGGATCTTGAATATCTGGAAAAGTACGCCTCCACCGGTCATTACGGAAACCAGCAGGCTAACTTTATTAAAAACATAGGCGAAAACTTTAATGCGCTTTCGGTAGGCAATCATTTGAAATGGGAAAACTATGTTTTGAATAAAGACGGCGCAAGGGATGTAATAGAGGCTGCAAAGGAGAAAGGACTTAAATATGTCCGCGGTCATGCATTGTGGATGCCGCTTAATACTTATACCGCAGAACCTCAGGAGGTATACGGACTTCTTACCGATACACGTCCAAAGAGTGTAAGATATAAGGAGCTTTTGCAATACATAGAAGAACATTTTGCAGAGATGAATGAGAAGTTCCCTGAAATTTACGAATGGGACGTTACCAATGAAACTCACGGAAGAACATACTTTACCGATGCTTTTGGTATAGATTTGCTGAAAGACATATACAGCATAGCAGCAAAAACTCTGACCAATGGTCAGTCGCGTATGCTTTGTGATAACAGACAGTTTGAGGACGCATACTGGGATCGCCTTGACTGGTTCAGAGAACAGGGAATAGAGTATGACGCACTTGCAATGCAGGGACATTCGCCGATAGGTACTGCCGATGCTGCAAACAACCGCAGACCTGAAAAGTATCTTGAGGTTTGGGACAGATTTGCATATGAGTACAAAAAGCCGTTTGCTGTTACAGAATTTTCTGTCGGAGCGTTTAAAAGCGAATATAGTTATGCCGGACAGGGTGACTTTATGCGTGATATGATGATAGCGGCATTCAGCCATCCGGCATGCACGGGCTTTAATCTCTGGTGGCTGGCGGATTACTGGACTGATTATAATGAGCCGTATTATCCGACAAATCCTTTAAACAAAGGCAACGGTGCAGGCGTATCACCGCTTTTGACCATTGACTTCAGACATAAGCCCGGCTTTGATCAGTATCGTGATTTGCTTTATAATAAATGGTGGACAAGAGATGCAAAGACGGTGACCGATAACAGCGGTATGGGTTCTGTAAACGGATTCTATGGTGATTATGACGTGACTGTATCTGTCGGCGGAAAAGAGGTTAAAAAGGTTATGGCGGCATTTCATAAAGGATATGATAATGTCCTGACCATTACTTTAGATTAGGTTTAATAATTAGGAGCTGTAAAGATTTTTACAGCTCCTAAAGCACAATATAAGGAGTTGATAATAATGTATGATGTAGGTTTATCAAGCTGCGGTCATAAGCTTAATGAAGAATTTTTTGAAATGTATCAAAAAGCCGGAATTAAGCTTATGGAGGTATCTCCTAAGGATGATGAATATGAGGAGGTCAATTATCCGGAAATACAGCGTTTGGC
>CAJLFL010000250.1 GCA_905205855.1 uncultured Eubacteriales bacterium
GGGTTAAATTCCTCCATAGGTTCTCCGAGGTCAAAGTGCTTTTTAAAGAACTCCTCCAAAAGTTTAAAATCAGCTTTCTCCCATGAATGACGGGTCGGCGTTGCCTCGCGTCTGAAGCTTTCTTTTTTACCCATCATTTCATATACTATACTCAGTTTTCTTGCAGTACGCAGAAAATAGTCCAACGGTATGAGATGATCATAGCTGCCCTGATGAATCATCAGCGGTTTTGGTGCAAAAAGGCTGTATACCTCCCACATTTCCAATCTGCCGGCAAAATGATTAAGAATATTGCACGCGCAATGCATACGTTCCTTTTGCAATATATAAGGAAACTCTGACGGATAACCGCTTGATGCCGCTGCGGTTATTGACGGCTCCAATGCCGCAAGAAACTCCGTCAATGTTCCGCCGCCGGAATTTCCGCAGATACCGATTCTATCCACGTCAACAAAATCAAGCTCTTTTGCATATCGTATGAGCGCCATTGTTTCAGCAACAATCATTCCCTGTAGCGTAAGACCGCAATAGAACGGAGCCACGCAATCCCAGTGTCCGAATTGACTTCGGCTGCCCTGTCCTATATTGTCATTCAAAATAACATACGCACCCATATTCGCAAGTCTGAATGCCATTTCCTGATAGCAATCCGTCAGCCGTCCCTCCTCTCCATGTCCGGGACAAACAAATATAAGCGGGCATTTTCCGTCACAATTAGGCTCAAACAGAGTAAAAACTCCGTAAAAACTCTCCCACGAGCGATACATGCAATCCGTCACCTTTATACCGCCGCGAACCTCTGTTTTTTTATCTATAACACTAATCTGCGGAATCATATCATCATTAAAGCATAATACATCCTTAACCAGGTTTTTTATTTCCTCACGCTCATGTTCTTTCCAGGGTTCTCTCAGCTTATGACTGCACCGCGCTGCGGCAAAGCGTTTTTCATACTCGTCAAATATTCTGTAAGTATTAAGCAGCTTTTTATCCATAATATGCCTCCATGACAGCCGGACCTGCCGCATAGCGGCAAGCCCGTAATTAAATCAGTTATTCTGTTCTACCGAACCCCTGTACATTGCTTCTTTAAACGACCCCTTTGACTTATAGTCTTTAAGCGCAGGAATTTCTCTGAACCTCTGTCCTATATTTACATTATTATCGACCAATGTTCTCTGCAATTTTTCAACGTCCAGTTTACGCGGAGTTGTATTTTCTTTTATGGAAAGAGCAGCAGCAGTACCTGCAGCCTCGCCCAGAGCCATGCAGCACATAACAAGGCGCGTGCCTGATTGTCCCGGCATATCAGAGGATATGTTTCTGCCTGCTGCCAAAACATTTTCAAGTTTCTTCGGTATCAGACATCTGTATGGTATATCATACCAGAATTCTCCCTCCGGTGCAAGCTCTGCCATATTCACTCTCGGCAGTCCGTCATCCGGCGGAAGCTGAGTTCCCCAGCCCGCGCGGTTTGCGATATATGCCTCTCTGCCATCAGGCAGTGTTCCCTTAAACCATTTAAGATTTCCGGCGGCAGTAAATCCATGTATATCAAATCCGTGCTGGCTTATTGCTATTACGTCATCATGCTTCCTTGCATACGCTATATCCATACCGCTGAACTCATATTCGCCAACGATACGGCGGCTTTCTCTTACACCAAGCAGACTGCCTGTGTAGCTGAGATATGCCTTTTCAAATCCGGGAACATGCTTGCGTATAAAGTCGGTCAGAATAACGGCCTGTTCACGTCCTTCGATATACATACGTGTCAAATCATTATTATCTGTCGGATAGCAGTTGCGCGAATGTGCAATACAGATACAAACCTCGTCCATGCCGCAATGCTCCGGCCGTCCCGGAATATGCGTAATCCAGTTTACATGATTGTCAATCTCATACGGAAGCTCACCGTTTTTCAGTGCCTCCGCAATCAGCTTTGTCCATTTCGGATCATTATTTCTGACATCACTTGCGCGATATTTTTCAAAGTCAACGCCGCCCATAACAAAATCCAGAGAGCATCCCATAGACATTCCGTCTTCTTTACGTCCTGATTTTGTTTCACCGCCGCCGAAAAACACCAGGTCAGAATCACCGGACGCATCAACAAAACGCTTTCCCATTATTGCTTTTTTACCCTGCTTTGTATGTATGACAATACCCTTTACATCATTACCGTCAACTATTGTATCTATCAGCGGAGTGACAAGCATTGTTTCCGCTCCATACTTTTTCATCATTCTGTCAAATATAAGCTTGTGCTTTTCGGGATCGGTATTTCTTCTTCTTATTCCGTTCACCTTTTCCATTTCATCAAAGAACTCCTGTCCCAATCCGGAAACAAAGTCCAGAGTAATCGGCACAAGACCTACTGATGAAATTCCGCCAAGTCCTGATGTATTCTCAATCAGAATCGTTTTTGCTCCTGCTCTTGACGCCGCCAAAGCTGCTCCAACACCGGCCATGCCTCCTCCGACAACAACAACGTCATAGCTTCCGTAAATCGAAATCTTTTCATCATTTCTTATAATTGAATCTCCGCTTTGTTTTAAACTAATCATAATCTAACCCTCCTGTTATTCTTCAATCTTAATTATTGCCTCTGCCTGACATTCATTATAACATCTTCCGCAGCCTAAACAGCGTTCCTTATCAATCACTGCCGAAACGTTTTCTTTAACAGAAACCGCTCCCACAGGACATTCGTATACGCAGCTTAAACATAATACGCAGCCTCCTCCAACCTTGTAATACACCTTCATGACCTACGCCTCCTTAGACATACCGTATTTAACTTCTGTGT
>CAJLFL010000251.1 GCA_905205855.1 uncultured Eubacteriales bacterium
ATGAAGACATGCCTCTGAAAACCGTGTTCAAACGTATGTATGAAAAAGAAGAGGGTAAACCGGCTATCCGTTTTTTTATTTACAACCAGCAGTCTTGATGCGGTTCTGTCCGTAAGCGGAGTCTGTGCAATCAGCTCAGGCGGCAGATCGTAGTAAAAATCCTTTGTTGTCATAATTATATCTCCTGTTTATCAATATGCGTTTTCAAGGTTTGTTCCCGGAAAGTAATGCTGCAAAATATCAGAGTATTTATATCCTGCCTCTGCCATGCCTTTCGCACCGTATTGGCTCATGCCGACACTGTGCCCCCAGCCGGTGCCCTCAAAATAAAACTGAGTATTATTCTTTGCTGCCGCACTTGAAACACTGTATTGCTGTTGGTATACACCATTTGTAGCAAACAGAGTATCGCTCTGCAGATTAAATCTGCCGTCTGCGGTAAGCATAACTAATTCTTTTATGCCTTGTTTTGCGGTTGATGAACCATCGGTTGCCTGGATTTCCGGAACGATCTTTGCACCGTCACCATCGCCGGTAACTGTAAATGCCTGGCTTTTTGTGACAGTATTAAAAATTGTACGGCATGCTTCGCGCTCAAATATTTTCGAGCCGTTAGTGCCTGTTACCTGAAGCTTTAACACTCTGCCGTTAGGAGTATATTCAAGAGCGGTTATATTTGTTACATCGCCTACGTCAAAACCTTTATTACGCATTATAGCACTTGCTTCATCACGGGTGAGAGTGCCTGACCAGATGCCGTTTGGTATGTTACGTGTATCTTCAAATGAATTATCAACGCTGATGAGATACGGAACGATATTTCCCCATACGTTTTCAACATCTTCGCTTGTTGCTCCCATTGACGCACAATAGTAGAGCTGTGCAAGCTCGCCGTCATAAGTCAATACCTGACGTGTGGTTTCATCAACAGGGGCAAACGAACTGTCGGATTCGACGTTCATGCCGGAATACGCCTGACAATGCACGCTGCTGCAAAGGTCAAAACCTTGTGAAGCGTGTTTTTCAAGGTTCTTGGCAGTGTAATTTCTTGCACATACCGCCTGTGCCTTGAGCGCCTCAATATGCCAGCTTGGACTCATTTCCTTTGATACAACGCCATATAAATAGTGATCAAGAAATACAACATTTACAACGGTGAGAGAGCCGCCGCTGTTTATGCAGTCTATTGCACCGCGATAATCAACGCCGTCAACACGGGTTACCTGATCCTTACCGGAGGAACGCGGCCGTGCCCCTGCACTTGTACTGTCTGAATACAAAACATTACCGGTTGAATCCGAGATTTTTACACCGTTAGTACCATCGGGCGTAACTATAACCGTTTTTTGTGTGGTTTCAATTTTTGCGTCAAAATCTCTGCCGTTGTATTTGCCGAGATTAAAACCATACTCAGAAAACAGCGTAATACTTTTCGGCGCACTGTTTCCGTACATAAGACCGATTCTGATGTATACAGGCAGAGAATAGTCTGCCCAAGCACCGAGAGGAGCTGCGGCTGTTATTACAAATAAGCATAAAACCAAAAGGCGTAAAAGCTTTTTCATATAATCACTAACCTTTCGCTGATATTCATAAATAATTATATAATTACATTTTAACACATAATAAGATAAATTACCAGTATTTTTTTATGCCTAAATAAACGGACGGCGGTCAAGCACAAGCCTAAGAGGTTTTTCTGTGTGAATATATCCCGGCAGAGCCTGCTGAAGTTCTGCTAAGGCACATGTCATACCGAACAGCATGTGCATGTCGTTGAAATCCTCGTCTGTTTCATAGTTGACAGACATAAGATAAGGAATATATATATCGGCAAATTTTTTCAGCTCAGCTGTTGCTTTCTCGAAACGGTGAGGCGTCTGCCGCCGGCTTCTGTTAAGGCAGTAAATCCAGTCAACTTCAGCAAAATTTATTTGTTTGCCGAGCATCGGCCATTCTTTGTTTTGAAATATATCAATACAGCTGTCAATCATTTTGTCGGGATACCTGAGCGGCATTTTGGCGTATTCGTGATTAAAGAGATAGTGAAAGCTTCCGGCGAGTACCGGAAAAACAGATACCCATTGCTCCCATTTGTGCGGAACAACCATATTTTTGCGCCAAAAACCTGTTTCGGAATCCGCATTTTCCCAGAACCAATCGAAATATATTTGCTGCCATTCGCTGTTTGCTTCACCTGAAAGTACAAGAGCGGCGTATATTCCGGCGCCCTTATGTGATTCTGTCCATGGAGCGGTTTTCCAGTTCAGATTATCCAAAAAAGAGTATAAAGTCTTTTTATCCAAGTATTTTTGCAGTTCAAAAAGCGGATACAGCGGCTTGGCGTCCAAAAGCTCCAGTGCGGCAGTACAATGAGCTGTTGTGTGAATCGGATGGTGAGTTTTTTCGGTAAACAAGCCTGTTTCCGGATTCTGTAGACTTTGCAGAACATTTATATAAGCCTCTCTGTCCGTTTCGGACGGCATTTCCGTTATTGTGTAAAGAATATTAATTGCGTCTGCACAGCCGTATTCATTTATTCCAAGCATTTCGGGATTATCATCGTTTTGCCAAAGACGGCGGCAGTATGCACCCGGAACATCTAAACGGTGTTTTTTTACTGTTTCCGATATTTGTTTTATAAGAGGAGTAATATCATACATTAAAATCGTCCTTTCGAGGTGTATTATACAAATAACAGTATAGTATCTGTGGCGTTTTTTGTCAATATTAAGGTGTAGAAACATTAAATTCGTCTTGTAAATTTATCTGTTTGATGGTATAATAAAA
>CAJLFL010000252.1 GCA_905205855.1 uncultured Eubacteriales bacterium
TTGACAAAACGATTGAGTTTGCAAATAATTTGTGTGATACGGACTTTACAAGTGTGGATTTGGATGAATATGTTACACAGCAGCGCATGACAGGTATAATTGTGCTGGATAATAATATGCATACGGTTTTGCAGACAACAAAGGATGACGATACATATCTTGCATGGAAGGATATATTGCAGAGTGATAGTGTAAAAGAGATTATCGAGTATCCCAAAAAAGTATATATGCTGAGGACAGAAGTCTTGAGCGGCACATTTGATATTGCGGTTATTGCGCGCATGGATGCGCCGGGAGTGATACTGTCATATGTGCTCCAGGACATAATAAAAGAAGGCGTGAATGATATATCGCCCGATAACCTGTTTAACGGAATGATAATTGACCACGATGGCTTTTTGGTTGTTGCAAAGGATAATAAAGTTATTGCGGTGAATAATGAAGCTATAAGCAGACAATCGGCATACGAATGGGAAAATCTGTGCAAAAAGGGTGAGAAGATCAGAGAAAATGTTTGTAAAGTAGAATATGACGGTAAAGACTGGTATATGAGTGAGGCAAGATACAGGGATTATGAGATTCATCTTATGTTATCCGTAAATGAAGTATACAGGCAGTATTTTATTATAGATTTTGTAATTATAATGCTTTACATTTTGTTCTGTATAGGAATTGCGTGGGTAGCCGGTCATGTTGAAAGAAGAAACAATGTGCGGATTCAAAAGTATTATCATATTATTGACGCCGTAAACAGTGTTTATATGTGGAGTCTGCTTGTGTATACCGACAACGGAAAAGCTGAATGGATTAAAACCTCGGATAGGCTGAAGAAAAAGTTAGCGGAGTATTCAAGCGTAGACAGAATTGCAAGGAACATTGCACAAATATATGTACATAAATCTTATATGGATGCATATCTTGAATTTACGGATATAAATACGGTAAAAGAAAGACTTAAAGGAAAAAGGTTTATCAGCTATACCTATGAGAATGTATACAATCAATGGATAACTATAAGCATTATTCCGCAGGATATTGACGAAAGCGGAGATATAAAAGCTGTACTGTATCTTGCAAGTGACGTAACAGATGAGATGGAAAAGGAGAAGGAGTATCAGAAGCGACTGAAACTTGCCGGTGATGCAAAGACAAACTTTTTAAGGCGTATGAGTCATGACATACGCACACCGATAAACGGGATACGAGGGATACTTCAAATTGCGAAAAATGAGCCGCAAAATCTTGAAAAACAAAAAGAATATCGCGAAAAAATTGATGTTGCATCAGGGTATCTTTTGGATTTGGTAAACAACGTGCTTGATATGAGTAAAATTGAGTCCGGAGAGATAAAGCTGGAGCATAAGTCGTTTGACCTTATGGAGTTATTGAATAAAACAAACGATATTATAATAATGCAGTGTAACGAGTGCGGCATTGCATATAACATACAAGGCTTTGACATTCCTTACAGAAAGCTGATAGGAAGCCCTTTGCATCTTCAGCAAATTCTTCTTAATATAGGCGGTAATGCGGTAAAGTATAACACCGAAAACGGAGAAATCTTTGTCAGCTGTCATATGGTGTCTGTAAACGGTGATACGGTTGTTTATGAGTTTGTCTGCAGAGATACCGGTATAGGAATGAGTGAGGAGTATAAAAAGCATATATTTGAGCCGTTTACGCAGGAAAACGGAGCGGCAAGGACGAGATATGCAGGCACGGGACTTGGAATGTCCATTGTAAAGGAGTTGACCGAACTTCAAGGCGGTACAATCAGTTTTAAAAGTGAACAGGGGAAAGGTTCTGAATTTACGGTTCGGCTGCCTTTTGAGGTTGATAATTCTGCAGAACAATCAGAAACCCGCGGTACAGAAAATGAAGAATATTCAATAGACGGATTTAAGATCTTGTTGGCTGAGGATAACGACCTTAATATGGAAATTGCCGAACATCTTCTGACCGAAAGGGGAGCGGTTGTTACAAAAGCACATAACGGTCAGGAGGCTGTCAATGAATTTTTAAAGTCTGATGAGGGATACTTCAATCTGATTTTGATGGACATTATGATGCCTGTCATGGGAGGCTGGGAGGCATCAAGACGAATCAGAAGTATGAAACGCAGTGATGCGGCGGTGATTCCGATTATAGCTATGACGGCAAATGCATTTCAAGAAGATATAGAGCACAGCTTGGCTGCCGGAATGAATGAGCATGTGTCAAAGCCTCTTGATATGAATGTTTTGGTCAAAACAATTAGTGAAATAAAATAACATAAAGGACGTGCAATCGCACGCCCTTTATGTTATTTATTCTTTTTATATTCCTTTATTCCCTCACGGAAGGCAGCAGTGGTATCGTCATTTTCATCTAAGAAATACGGACGGGCCACCTTTTTGTAATTTGCAACACTCATATCATAATCTGCACTGCTCCACCATAATGCCATTTTTATATTGGGATACTTTTTAATTTGTTTAAACATATCGGTTATCCAAGCCGGTTTATCACCGCCGACAGAGCTTGATGCAAATTCCGTTATGATAAACGGAAATTTGCTGAATACCTGCATATATTTGTCATACGGTTCTTTGTATATCTCATCAAATGTACGCCACTTTTCCTTAAAGCTGTCATGATAATACGTTCCGGTATTATATCCGGTCAGTCCTATCATATGCGTATATGCGTCGCCTGGATAATAAGATATATATGAATTCCAGTGTGTCGGCGGACATTCCTCTGCGTTGGGGTTGAATATCCATATCGCGTTGTCAACGCCT
>CAJLFL010000253.1 GCA_905205855.1 uncultured Eubacteriales bacterium
GACTCGGCAGATTGCAAATTTGACGGAGTAGGACTTTTCCGTTCGGAATTCTTATACTCCTCCTCTGTCAAAAAGCCATCATTTGACGAGCAATGCAGCGCATACCGCAAAGCAATAGATAAAGTTTTCCCGCAGCAGGTTACTGTACGGACTCTTGATATAGGCGGTGACAAACAGCTTGATTATCTTAAAATGAAACCTGAAGAAAACCCGTTTTTAGGTAACCGCGGCATACGGCTTTGTCTGAATAATCCGGAAATCTTTTCGGAACAGCTTGAAGCCCTGCTTATTGCGGCAGCCGGCAAAAAGGTAAAAATTATGCTGCCGATGATAACCTGTATAGATGAAATAACAAAAACGCGTGCAATGCTTGATGAAATTACCGCACGTCTTAAAACAGAGGGTAAAGACTGCTGTGAGGATTATATGCTTGGAATAATGATAGAAACACCTGCAAGCGCAATTATGGCTGATGTTTTTGCAAAGCATTGTGACTTCTTCAGCATAGGTACAAATGACCTTGTACAATATGTTATGGCTGCAGACCGCGGAAATTCTGATGTCGAAAACATCTATAACCCATATCATCCGTCAGTTTTAAGAATGATAAACAGGGTGATAAAAGCCGGAGCAGATGAATCAATTGAGGTAAGCGTATGCGGTGATTTGGCTGCCAACACAAATTTTACCGCTTTGCTGCTTGGAATGGGGCTTAAAAAATTCAGCGTCCCGATTCCGATGACAGCAAGAATCAAGCATAAAATACAGTCGGTCAAACTTTCCGAAGCAAAAATACTTGCCGAAAAAGTATTAAGCTGTTCTGATGAACATGAAATTAAAAACATATTAAAGGAGGACTAATCATGAATATTTCAGAAGTATTAAAGCCTGAAAACATCGACCTTTCTCTCACAGACACCTCAAAGGAAAGCGCTCTTGATACAATGTCGGAGCTTTTATACAAAAACGGTGTGCTGACCGATAAAGATTCGTTCTTAAAGGACGTTCTGGACAGAGAAAGCATATCAACAACAGGAATCGGCAATGCAATAGCCATTCCTCACGGCAAATCGGTGTGCGTCAAAGAAACAACCGCCGCAATCGGCAGACTTAAAACTCCGGTTGAATGGGAAAGCGTAGATGACAAGCCTGTCAGTGTAATTGTTCTCCTTGCGGTAAACGACAATGACAAAAGCGGAAACCATGTAAGGCTTTTATCACAAATAGCACGCAAGCTTGTATCCGAAGAAGTTTGCAAAAAATTATCAGAGGCAAAGGACTCTGACGAAATTATAAAAATATTTTCAGAATAAGAAAGGATGAATGTTATGAAAATCGTAGGAATTGCCGCATGTACATCAGGTATTGCACATACCTATATCGCAAAGGAAAAATTGGTTACGGCTGCAAAAGAGCTTGGTCATGAGGTTCATATTGAAACTCAGGGTACAATCGGTACCGAGGACGAGCTGACCGAAAAAGACATTCAAAATGCAGATGTAGTAATCATCGCTGCCGACATTAAGGTCGGCGGAAAAGACCGCTTTAAGGGCAAGCGTATTGTAGAAGTACCGACACATATTGCTATCAAATCACCAAAGGCTCTTATAAACAAAATACAGGATGAGCTTAGTAAATAAAAATTAAGGAGGATAATAAAATGTTGAAAAAGCTTCAGCTGAAAAAGCACGCACTGACCGGCATCTCATTCATGCTTCCTCTTGTTGTTGCTTCCGGTCTTCTCATAGCAATAGGTAACATATTCGGAGGAAATCCGAATACAATCAGTAATTATAAAGAAAGCTATAATATATGGCAGGCAGCGGTAACCCTCGGTGTTTACGGAATGGGCCTCCTGCCGGGAGTAATGGGTGCGGCAATCGCATATTCAATAGCCGACCGTCCCGGTATCGCCCCCGGTTTGCTTATGGGTATGATTGCCCAGAATATGGGCGCAGGCTTCCTCGGCGGTATGCTTGGCGGATACCTTGCAGGTTATTTTGTAGAGTTCCTGAAAAACAGACTTAAAGTTCCCAAGTGGGCGCAGGGACTTATGCCTATGATGATTATTCCTCTTATATCATCTGTTGTAATCGGACTTATAATGTTCTTTGTCATAGGCGGACCTATAGCATGGCTTTCAGAGTCACTCACCAACTTCCTGGTAAACATGCAAACAGGCTCAAGAGGTGTATTTGGCGCAATAATGGGCGCAATGGCAGCATTCGACTTCGGCGGACCTGTAAACAAGGTTGCGTCACTGTTTGCAGACGGACTTCTTATGGACGGAGTTTACGGTCCTGAGGCTGTTAAGATTTGTGCATCAATGATTCCTCCGTTTGGTGTTGCTTTGTCATGGCTGATTAAGCGTTCCATATACACCAAAAGCGAAACGGACAACATCAAGATTGCATTTCCGATGGGTATATGTATGATTACAGAGGGCGTTATTCCGATTGCAGCCGTTGATCCTATCAGAGTAATTGCATCATGTTCAATCGGTTCTGCAATCGGCGGTGCTTTGATAATGATTCTCAATGTTGGTTCAATGGTTCCGTCCGGCGGTATGTTTGTTGTTCCTGCAATGATCAATCCGTGGGGATTCATGCTTGCACTTGCTGTAGGAACAGTTGTCACAGCTTTGCTGCTGGTACTGCTTAAAAAACCTGCCAAAAAAGAGGATACAGTCGTTCTCGATGAGGAAGAAGACGAAATTGATCTTGCCGATATTAAAATAAACTGATTCCGAAAGGACGGTAAACTTAAATGTATACTT
>CAJLFL010000254.1 GCA_905205855.1 uncultured Eubacteriales bacterium
CCTTTGGACGTCCGTTGTATAATTCCATGTCAAATCACTCCTTATTTGATTCCTAAGCTATGTCTTTTCAGGCGTATTAAATTACTTATTTTTTGATTTCATACTCCGGATATATAATACGGGACACTACAAATGTAATGTCCCGTTATTTTATTATCCGCCAAGATAAGCTTTGCGTATTTCATCGCTTTTTGCAAGCTCTTCACCTGTGCCGGAAAGCTTAATTCTTCCCGTTTCAAGAACATATGCCCTGTCAGCAATTCTGAGAGCCATTTCCGCATTCTGTTCCACAAGCAGTATAGTTGTGCCTGCGCGGTGAAGCTCCTTTATTATATCAAATATCTGCTGCACAAGAATAGGTGACAGTCCCATAGACGGCTCGTCAAGCATCAAAAGCTTAGGGCGGCTCATAAGCGCTCTGCCCATAGCAAGCATCTGCTGTTCACCGCCGGAAAGCGTACCTGCAATCTGATTTTTACGGTGCTTCAATCTTGGAAAACGCTCAAATACATCCGCTATTCCTTCTTTGGTATACGAAGCATTTGTATATGCGCCCATCTCAAGATTTTCCTGCACTGTCATCTGCAAAAATACATGTCTGCCCTCAGGTACATGAGCCATTCCCATAGGTACAAGCTTATGCGCCTCTGTATGAGAGATAAACTGACCATCAAAGGTTATACCGCCTGTTTTTGAACGCAGCAAACCCGAAATAGTACGGAGTGTTGTTGTTTTTCCGGCACCGTTTGCACCAATCAAAGCAACAATCTCGCCATTATTTACATCAAGAGAAACGCCCTTAAGCGCATGGATTTGTCCGTAATATACGTTGATGTCATCAACCTTTAACAAAACATTATTCTGCTGCATATTACTGTTCCTCCTTTTTGCCGAGGTAAGCTTCTATTACCTTTGGGTTACTCTTTATTTCATCAGGTGAACCTTTGGCAATGATTTTTCCGTGGTCAAGAACGCATATTCCCTCACAGATATTCATAACAAGATTCATGTCATGCTCTATAAGCATAACAGCTATATGAAAGTTATCTCTGATTCGTCTGATATTTTCCATAAGTTCAGCAGTTTCGGACGGATTCATTCCGGCAGCCGGCTCGTCAAGCAGTACAATGCTTGGGTGTGTAGCCATAGCTCTGGCAATCTCAAGACGCCTCTGAGCGCCGTACGGAAGCGAGCCTGCTTCGTGCTCTGCCAAGTCTGCCATATTAAAGAAGTCCAGAAGTTCCATAGCCTCATCTCTTGACTTCTTTTCAGACTTTCTGTAACCAAAAAGTCTGGTAAGTGATGCTGCCAATGATTGATTTATGGAATTATGCAAGCCGACCTTAACATTATCTATTACAGACATATTTGAAAACAAGCGTATATTCTGGAAAGTACGCGCAATTCCCATACGATTGACCTGTGCTGTCGTCTTTTTTGCAGTGGATATTCCGTCAAGCATTATTGTTCCGCGCGTCGGGTGGTATACATTTGTAAGCAGGTTAAATACAGTTGTTTTTCCTGCGCCGTTCGGTCCGATAAGACCTGCTATCTCTGTACGTCCGACTGTAAGCGAAAATTCATCAACGGCAGTCAGACCGCCGAAATCTATTCCCAGATGATGAGTTTCAAGGATAGGAGTTTTGTTTACATCACGTTCAGGTACTATTGCATTACTCGGAACAGGTACCATTTTTTCATTATCCATTTGAAGCTCCTCCTTCCCCATCAGATAAAACATCTTTTCTGCGGCTAAACATACCCTTTACTCTTTCAGTGAAAACCTTTACCTTTTCACTGTTCGTTGCAAGCATAACAAGTATAAGAACTATAGCATACAGCAACATACGATAATCCGCAAACTGACGCAAAAGCTCAGGCAGCATATAAAGCAGAGTTGTTGCAATTATTGTTCCGGGGATATTGCCCATACCGCCGAGAACAACAAATACAAGTATAAGAATAGATGTATTAAAATCAAATTTCTTTGCAGCGATTGTCGAGAAGTTCATAGCATAAAGAGCGCCTGCCATTCCGGCAATAACTGCCGAAATAATAAATGCCGTAAGCTTATACTTCGTTATTCCGATACCAACGGATTCTGCTGCAATCCTGTTATCTCTGATTGCGGTAACCGCGCGTCCGGTTTTACTGTTTATAAGGTTGAGTACAATAAACAGAGTAAACAATATAAGCAAAACGCCCGAACCAAATGTAGCAAGCTTGGTTATTCCGACAGCGCCCTGAGGACCGTTTAAAACCAGTTTTCCGTCAGCTGCCATATTAAGTGCGTCTGCGCTTGTCATACTTGCATGTATTCCGCCGCCGTCTATACCGACATAAACACAGTTTATTATATTTTTTATAATTTCACCGAATGCAAGCGTAACAATCGCAAGATAGTCACCGCGCAGGCGGATAACCGGGATTCCGATAAGCAAACCTGCTATACCTGCAGCTATTCCGCCGACAATTATCGAAACAAGCAGTATAACCGGACCGGAGCTTATACTGTTCTGAAGCGATGCAGCTGTTATTACACCGCTGAAAGCTCCGATACTCATAAATCCGGCATGTCCAAGACTGAGTTCTCCTAAAAATCCTACAGTGAGATTAAGCGAAATAGCCATCACTATATACGTACATATCGGGACAAGCTGACCTCTTATAGAATTACTTATTATTCCGGCTGACTGCAGCGGATACATTATAGCAAAAGCTATCAGAACCATGCCGTAGCATTTGATGTTTGTAAGTGTAAATTTATTTA
>CAJLFL010000255.1 GCA_905205855.1 uncultured Eubacteriales bacterium
AAACGCACAAGGCTTTTTGTTTCGTCATTTGCAATATAATTATCATATGTTTCAAGCTTTTCTTTTGCATTATCAATGGTTTTGGAACATATTCTTTCCGTGTCATCAATTCCAACCTTAACAAAGATATAATGAAGCGCAATAAGAATTATAACAAGTATTGCCATCATCCACGCAACAATCTTTTTTCTCGACATTTTCGGCGGTTTGCGCATCAATCGGTCACCCCCGTTACAGACTTCTCTGCATCAAACCCGTACTTTTCAACAATACCTGCTGTTGTTCCGTCACGACTCATTCTTTTCAAAGCTTTTTCAAGCTTAGTGACAACGCTTGTGTCATAATCCTTTGAAAATGCAACACCCAATCTTGATACAAACAAGCTTTCGTCAAGCATTCTGTATTCGTTAGGCGCTGTTTTTACCAATGTATTAAGAGCGCCTTCGTGACCGCATATCGCCGAAACATAATTCTTTCTCAGTGCTCCGTAAACTTCATCCATACCGGAAAAAGTATATACACGTTCTACATCCGGAACATTTTCATCCAAGCTTCGCAAAAGGTATTCTTCAGCTTTTGAAGTTTCCTGAGCAGCAACATCCTTTCCGTTTAAATCCGAAATTTTGTATATATCACTATCCATACGTACAACAACTACCTGATGGCTGTATAAGTACGGACCTGCCCATTGATACTCGTCCTCTCTGCCGTTCATACTGAAGCATCCCCACAGACAGTCTACCTCTCCGTTGTCCAGACAGTCTTTTTTATTTTCCCATACAATCTCTTTAAATTCAGGCTCATATCCAATCCGATGAAACGCCTCGACTGCAATCTCTGTATCTATCCCGGTATAATTTCCGCTGTTGCCCTGATAAACATACGGCTCATACCTGTCGCTTCCGACAACAATCTTTTTATACTCTGTTTCTGTCATGCTTGCTTGTCTTTTTGCACAGCCTGTCAGCAGGATTGCCGCCGCTATACATAACAAACACAGTCTTTTTTTATTTAGGCTTTTAAACATATACCGACAACCCCTTGTACGAAAATTCCGAGCTGTTTTTAAATCATTCATGCACACTGCCTTTATCCGAAATTTTGACAGCTTCTCCTTATCATTCTTCAACTCTCCAATTCTTTTAAGCATGCTTATCCTATTTTACCTCGGCTGAAATCGGTTTTGCTATCGGCGTTATCAAATCACTTTCCCAGAATAACACCTTTGCTGTCAAGCCTGTATTTTCTGACGAATCCACCGAAAAGCTTACACTTTTTGCACCCTCGTTTAAGTCTTTGTACTCCGCTGCGATAAGCCGTCTGCCGTAATACACCGCCAATACCGCCTTGCAGTTTTGTGATGTATAATCAAGGTCCGCCGTCACATTTATCTTTCCGCCCTCATATGCACAGCTGCTTATCCTGCCTCTTACTTTTATGCTTCTGTCATATTTGGTTATAAGCTTATCCGTCTTTAACTTTTTATTGCCTTTTTCAATTACGGTTTTTTCCCATTCTCTTTTTGTGCCTGTGTAATAAATATTTGCAAGGCTGTAGCAGTCCGCAAAGGAATTGTCACCGATTTTATTAAGGCCTTTAGGAAGGACTATATCTTTAAGCTTTATACAGCAGTTAAAGGCATCATTTCCGATTTCCTCCATTCCCTCCGGGAATATAGCCTTTTTAAGCTTTTTACAGCCGTTAAAGGTCGAGCTCTCTATCCTGTTTACACGCGGCGGTATTTTTATTTCTTTCAGTCCCACGCAGTTTATGAATGCCGCACTTCCTATTGCCGAAACCGTATCCGGCATGGTTATACTTATAAGCTGTGCATTATTTGTAAAAGCATTGCTCGCTATACCTGTGGTGCCATCCTTTAAAACCAAATTCAAATCCGTATTTGGCGTGCCTTTGTACTTGTATGCAACATTTCCGGCATATATCAAGCCCTCAGGCTGCTCATTATACCATACATCATTTTTCAAATTCTCAAAAACCATGCTGCCCATTTCCGTAAGACTGTCAGGAAACTTTATTTTGGTAAGTTCCAAACAATTAGAAAACGCCGCATCACCGATACTGTACAGATTCGACGGCAATTCTATCGAGTATAAGTTTTTGCAGCCGTAAAATGCACCCGCACCAATCTCTGTTAAGGTACTCGGAAACTCAACCTCAAGAATATTGGTACATTCCGAAAACGTATATGTGTTTATTCTTGTAATTCCCTCCGGCAGAGTTACCATGTCCAAGTATTTACATCCTCTATATGCGTCAGCGCATATTTCTCTCAGTGTATCCGGCCATTTTGGTCTTGAAAGACGGCTGCAACCCGAAAATGCCGCATCACCGATACTGATAAGTCTATCGCCGTATCCGGCATAGCCGAGATTTTCGCATCCGCTGAATGCTCCCTCACCGATAGAGCTTACTGCCTCCATGTCGGCGCTCTCAAGGCTTTTGCAATCGGCAAAGGCATAATCGCCGACCGCGGTTACACCCCTGCAAATCTCAACAGATGTCATATCCACGTTATCCTTCCAAGGCGGATGATTATAATACTCGTCATAATCATACATTTTTCCCGTTCCGGAAATTCTGAGAATCCTCCCATTTATATAATATTCCCATTTAAGATTATCACCGCACCTGCCGCTTTGCAGGTTGTCATCAGCATATACCTGCGGTATAAGTGACGCTGCCGCTATGCAGAGCGCACATATGAGATAT
>CAJLFL010000256.1 GCA_905205855.1 uncultured Eubacteriales bacterium
ATGACAACGGGCGCCCACACCGGGGCGCCCCTACGACAATAACACATAATATATATGAAATCTCATGCGTGCGGACGCACAGCCGCCCCTACAGTATATTACAAATCATATACGAATATTGCACAACGCATACGCTATACACACGGGGCGCCCGTTTATTTAAACGATTTTCCGCATCTGTTCTATACACGCCACACGACCGAAAAAAACCGCGGCAATAACCGCGGTTTTTAATTTATCTGTCTGTTTACGGCTTAGTACATTCCGCCGCCTGCGCCTGCCATAGCCGCAGCTGCAGCTGCATCAGCAGCTGGATCCGGCTTATCCGCAACAACGCTTTCTGTTGTAAGAATCATTGCAGCGATACTTGCCGCATTTTCCAAAGCGGAACGTGTTACCTTTGTAGGATCTACGATACCCTCTTTGAGCATATCCATATACTCGCCGATAAGAGCGTTATAGCCAACGCCTTTTTCGCTTGCTTTAATCTGATTTACGATAACACTGCCCTCTACGCCGGCATTGTACGCAATCTGACGAACAGGCTCCTCCAGTGCGCGCAGTACAATCTGTACGCCTGTCTTTTCATCGCCCACGCTCTCGTTATACAGCTTCTCTACCGCCGGAATAGCATTGATAAATGCAGTACCGCCGCCGGCAACTATACCTTCCTCAACTGCTGCACGTGTTGCCGCAAGAGCATCCTCAATACGCATCTTCTTCTCCTTCATCTCAACCTCGGTTGCTGCACCGACCTTGATAACCGCAACGCCGCCGGCAAGTTTTGCCAGACGCTCCATCAGCTTTTCTTTATCAAATTCTGACGTGGTTTCCTCTATCTGAGCACGGATGTTGCTTACACGGTTTGCTATCTCGTCCCTGTCGCCCATACCGTCAACAATAATAGTGTTCTCTTTCTGAACCTTTACCTGACGTGCGCGTCCGAGCTGTTCTATAGTAGCATCCTTAAGTTCAAGACCGATTTCCTCGGAAATAACCTGACCGCCTGTGAGAATAGCTATATCGGTCAGCATTTCCTTTCTTCTGTCGCCAAATCCCGGAGCCTTAACAGCAACGCATGTAAATGTTCCGCGCAGCTTGTTGACAATCAATGTAGAAAGCGCTTCACCCTCTATATCCTCGGCAATAATCAAAAGCTTCTTGCCGGACTGTACTATCTGCTCCAAAAGCGGCAGGATTTCCTGAATATTGGTAATCTTTTTGTCTGTAATCAGAATGTATGCGTCATCAATAACCGCTTCCATCTTATCGGTATCGGTAACCATATACGGTGTGATATAACCGCGGTCAAACTGCATACCCTCAACAACCTCAGAATATGTTTCGGCGGTCTTTGATTCCTCAACGGTGATAACGCCGTCGCTTGTAACCTTTTCCATTGCGTCAGCTATCAGAGAGCCGATTGTGTCGTTTGCGGCGGATACTGAAGCAACACGGGCTATGTCAGCCTTGCCGTCTATTTTTTTGCTGTTTGCAATAATTTCTTTAACAGCAACGTCAACCGCATTTGCCATACCCTTTCTTACTATCATCGGATTTGCACCTGCGGCAACATTCTTCATACCCTCGCGTACAAGTGCCTGTGCAAGCAGAGTTGCTGTTGTTGTACCGTCACCGGCTATGTCGTTTGTCTTGGTAGCAACCTCTTTAACAAGCTGAGCGCCCATATTCTCAAACGGATCCTCAAGCTCTACTTCCTTTGCGATGGTAACACCGTCATTTGTGATAAGGGGAGCGCCGTACTTTTTGTCAAGCACTACGTTTCTGCCTTTCGGTCCGAGTGTAACCTTTACTGTATTTGCCAGCTGATTTACGCCGCTTTCAAGAGCGTGTCTGGCTTCTTCTCCGAATAAAATCTGTTTAGCCATTTTGCATTACCTCCAATAATATTTTCAATCTAAGAATCAGTCAACCTTTGCCAAAATATCGCTTTGACGCAAAATTGTGTATTCCTCGCCATCAAGCTTTACTTCTGTGCCGGCATACTTGCTCATGATAACGCGATCGCCGACCGAAAGCTCCATCTTAACTTCCTTTCCGTCAACAACGCCGCCGGGACCTACAGCAACAACCTCAGCTATCTGCGGCTTTTCCTTTGCAGTACCTGCAAGAATAATACCGCTCTTTGTTGTTTCCTCAGCCTCAAGCATTTTAATTACAACTCTGTCAGCCAATGGTTTAATATTCATAAATATTTCCTCCTTTAAGGTTTAATTTTCGTCATTTCGTTAGCACTCTCATTCATTGAGTGCTAACGATTTTATATTACTCAAATTGAGGGTATAAATCAAGTGCAATCACATTTGATTACAGACGGTTATTCCCAATTATATCCTGTTAGCTTGGCTTATATACCTGTTTTTGAATAAATATAACTAAATTAGGATTATGAAATAATTTCAAATACAACATTTGGGGTTTCTTCATGAATATCCTGAAATACCTCAAGAATTTCCTGCATATATGGTTTCCACTCACGCGGAACATCATCAATTCATTTAATCATTATACAGGCATTCTCACGCCATGCATAGCTCATGGCATCATACAATGCACCCAAATTATTCTCCCATTCATAAGGAAAAGTAAATGCGGTTTTCATAACATCATAGATATCCGCACATGTTTTTGCTCCTGTAAAATCTAAAACTATTTTTCTAAT
>CAJLFL010000257.1 GCA_905205855.1 uncultured Eubacteriales bacterium
CACCGCAATGGGTGCCGCTTCCGGCATCGTCGCGGGCCTCGTCGCCATCACCCCTAGAAAATGTCATTGTTTCACCCACACCGACAGTAACAGCATTACCTATTCCGAGAGCCTTCATAGCATTTGTCGTCTTATCATAAACGCCTACTATCAATGCCCCGGTCTGAGCGGTTTCCGTTGTGTTTGACGCTCCGGCGGTCACCGTGATTTTTCCGCTCTGCGGCAATGCTGTGCCGCAGCTGAAATTATACTCGTTTATGGCAAGCTCCGGTCCTCCTGCGGTAAAGCTGACGGAATAGTCTGCCCCTATTGCCGTTCCGTCCTCACATTCCGCATTGCCGTTTAAAGTAATTGTATATTCAAAATCCCTTGTTAAATCATCCGCAAAAACAACATATAATTTATTAAGTTCGTGATAGACATAATAATCCGTGCCCTGCGTCAAGGTGTTTTCGCCGCAGCTTACCGTAAGCTTATCCGCATAATAGTCCTTTTCAAGCTTTAACAGTCTGTCGGCAGAAAAAACAACCTCTCTGTTTGTTACCGGCACATCACCCACACCGTCTTGAACAGAAGACTTTATAACCTCGCTCTGTTCTTCTATAGCTCCCGGATTGTCATTCGAGAACCAAATCTTATCAAAATAAAGTGCAGTACCGTCAACCGCGGTAGTTCCCCAGCCTCCTATGTTAAAGAACAGCTGTACATCATCCGTTTCGCTGCTGCCGGCAAACTTTGATAAGCTGTAGGAGCTTACATCAAACTGAACAAGCTTCCAGCCGCTCCAGTTTACGATTCCGGTAAGCTGGACATACTTGTTTACTGTTTTATCCTGATAAATCAGATTAAACTTCTGATCGTTTGCAGCATCCGAATACATCCAGATATTGAGATACTTGTATCCGAGCAGCTTGCCGAGACTGTTATCACCGGAGAGCAAAGGCGAATACACATAATTGCTCTTACCGAGGTCACCCCATTTAAGACTTGCCGCAGAGCCGTATCTTGCCACATCATTTACAATTTCCATAGTGCCGTTTGACTGCTTTGTCCAGCCGCCGACCTCGCCGTTAGAAAAATCACCTATTACCAAATCATCCTCAGCGGCGAATACTGCTGTGCTGAGACAGCACAAGGCTGCCGCAGCAATAGCAACTACTGTAAAGAGGGATATAATCTTTTTAAATTTTGTCATCTTTTTTCATTCCTCTCCGAATCCGAGTTTATTTTATTTTAACTGTCCTATTTCACCGCTGTATGGTACAAGGCTGTCCCACTGCCATACATAACACTTTACGGTACAGCCGGCATATGACTCTGCTGTTACGCTCTTGCTCAGCGTTGCGCTCTTACCCTTTTCAACAGTGACAGACTCGCTTATCCCTGCTGTAACAAGATTGCCGTCTTTATCATAAACTGCTGTAATTATTCTTGCAGTTGTATCAGCCGCAGTTGCATTTGTCAGCTTTGCATTTGCCATCACGCTGCCATCCTCAGGAAGCGCAATCATGCTTCCGTCCGCACCAAAGCTGTATGTCAAATCATAATGCGCCGCCTGAGTTGTAAAGTTAACTGTTTTTGCGGAATAGCTATTATTCAGCATATTTATTGCGGACATAGTCACACTATAGCTTGCGCCGGGCGTCAAACCGTTTGTAAATACTACGTAAAGGCTGTTGCCCTCCTGCTGAACCTTATACTCAGACTTTGCAACCTCAGTATCATTGCACTTTACTGTGATTTTATCGGAATAATCCTTTCCTACGGTAAAGTCAATCGGAAAATCAATAAACCCTATTGCCTTTGTTGCAGAAGAAACTACCGAACCGTCAGCAATCGTTGTTGAAGCAACAGCTGCACCGTCCGCTTCATTTGACGCCCAAACAGTATCAATATAATATATGGTGTCAGCATTTGCTGATGTACCCCAGCCACCGCTGTTTAATCTAAACTGTATTGAATCGGATTTAGCAGCAACTTTACCATTCTTATTAAACTTTGCAACATTCCAGCCGCTTATATCCCATGTAATGAGTTTCCATCCGCTCCAATCTGTTGCTATCTTAGTGTTTTGTTGATAGGCTCCGGTTGTTATATCATAAAAAAGCATATTAAAGGTCTGAGTTGTTTCCTTTGCTGAATAAACCCACATATTTATATATTTTTTATTCAGTATATCACCAAGCTGTTTTCCGCCTTCATTAAAAATAGGTGATTTTATAAAATGCGTAGAACCTGACTCAAATCCGTACCATTTTAAACTCGATTCTTTATCTTCCCTTTTT
Source organism: uncultured Eubacteriales bacterium (assembly GCA_905205855.1). Classification (GTDB taxonomy): domain Bacteria; phylum Bacillota; class Clostridia; order Monoglobales; family Monoglobaceae; genus Ructibacterium. Next base: position 2,286 of record CAJLFL010000257.1, read on the forward strand.
TGTTCATCACTTATCTGATAAGCACCTTTATTTTCCAATGACCATCCATAATTACTGTTTTGAGAAAAGTCACCAAGAATTACATCTGAATCAGAATTTGTTTCTATGTCAAAATAACCATCATTGTACAGGAATATACTGTCTACATATAAAAGTGTGTCAAATAACGCAGTAACATTCCAACCGCTTGCCTGCAGCTTTAATGCCCACTTATCTGTATCAGCAGGAGTTGTAGCAAAATTTCTATTTATATCTATGCTTACTAATCTCCATCCTGTCCAGTCAACTTTTAATTTATTACCGCCAACCTTGTTCTCTGTATAATTCTTTTGTGTTGCATTATGCAGGATAACATTTATTTCCTGATTATTCGCTTTG
>CAJLFL010000258.1 GCA_905205855.1 uncultured Eubacteriales bacterium
TGATTGTACATACCGGCGGCAGCGTAGGCAGCTTGGTGACAAAAGATATCTATGAAAACGGGATTCGGGTACTCAGCGGCAATCTGATGTATGCAGAGTCTGTTGCAGAAGGTGTTATCGGGTACATACTGATGGGACTGAGAAGGCTGCCGGATTACGTATACCGTTTAAAAAACGGTGGCTGGAGCGAGCCCGGGGATTACTCGAAAGGCTTGCTTGACCGGACAGTTGGCATCATTGGCTTTGGAACGATCGCAACCTTTTTGGTAAAAAAACTGCAGGTGTTTTCTGTAAAGATTAAAATCTATTCATCCTATCCGGTCGATGCGGAGATTTTAAAGACGTGCAATGCGGAACAGGTATCGCTGGAGGAGGCGCTGCAATGCGATATCGTTACGCTTCATTCAGCCATGAACGAGAGAACGGAAGGAATGATCGGCGCGGAGCAATTTAAACGCATCAAAGACGGCGCGCTGTTTTTAAATACAGCCAGAGGCAGAATCGTGGACGAGCCGGCGATGATCGAGGCGCTGAAAGAAAATCGCTTTGACGCTGTCCTTGATGTATATTATAACGAACCGTTAGAGGCGGACAGTGAACTGAGAAAGCTGAAAAATGTATACTGTGTGCCGCATATGGCGGGGCCAACCATTGACAGGCGGCCGGTCATTACCATGAGATTGGTGGATAATCTGATGCTTTATCAAGAGGGAAAAGAAATGCCGCTTGAAATCGATGCAGAACATGCAGCGCGAATGACGGTTGGCGGTTAATATCAGAAATCAGATGGCAGGTGAGAATATGTCTTTTAAAAAGTGTTTTAGTACGGTCGCGTGTATGAGCGCTGACTGCGAGACGGTCATTGCGGCGTGCAAAAAATATCATATTGCAGGGGTCGAGGTAAGACTCGGCAACGATGGCAGTGTATTTGGCATGACGGAGCGTGCAGACGTAAAGAAAATCAAGGATGAATTTGAAAAAAGCGGGATTGTGATAACAGATTTGGGCAGTTCGGTTTGCCTTATGGGCTATGATGAGCAATCCGTTAAGGACATGCAGCCTGTGATCGACAAAGCGGCGGAGATCGGTTGCAGAGGGGTCAGAGTGTTCCTCGGAAATTTTGCCGTGCGCGTTAATCCGGATAAACCCGAACCCGATTACCGCGGAATCGTTAAAGCGCTGGCGGAAATATGCGATGATGCAAAGAAAAAGAATGTTGAGATATGGGTGGAAACGCATAACGAGTTTGCAACCGGAAAGGTGTTAAAACGCCTTTTGAAGGACGTCAATCGTGAAAACTTAAAGATCATATGGGATGTGATTCACCCGATTGAGGACGGCGAGACAATCGAGGAAACGTGGAATCAGACCGGCAAAAGCATTGCACATGTGCACATCAAAGACGGTGTCAACCGTCATGACCCGGAGTGGCATGACTTTCAATATACCTGTCTGGGTGAGGGAGAGCTTCCGCTTTATGCATTGCTTGATTTACTGAAAAATGCCGGCTATGACGGGTATGTTTCCCTGGAGTGGGAAAGCGCATGGAGACTGGAATTACAGGCGTTTCCACAGGATCTGGACTATATTCTTAAGCAATATAATGATTTTCTTGAAAGTTATAGACGGAAGTAGACCGTTTGCTGCGCATAGCGGTAAAAGGTGAAGTTTATTTTTAAGAAAGTAAACGGATAAGATATTATAAAAATTAGGAAAGAGGGGTGGCACCGAGACGGTTGCTCGGCAATCCTATGATAAATGATGATAGAACAATAGAAGAATTTTTTACGGGATATCTTGAAGTGGTAAAGGATGGCGAATATAATTTTCTTTATCGTTTTGGGATGAAGCAAAGAGCATTCTACGAAAAAGAGGGCGAGTTTTATGGGATGCAAAGCCGATTTGCAGCCGGAATCGTGCTCTCTGCATCGGAATGCGAGAAAATATCCTTTGACATTATTTGTAAGAGTGCCGAAAAATATTCTCTCAGCGTGATTCATGATGGAATCGAGGAAGAACGTGTGTTTGAAAAAGCCAAAAATCATCTTGAACTCGTATTTCATAAAGAAGATGTTTCACTATATTTTCCGCACGGCGCGGAAATCGGAGTCAAGAATATAGAAGTCATCGGAAATTGCTGCAAAGCGAGCAGAAATATATTGTCCTTCGGTGATTCGATCACACAGGGATATTTGATTACAGAGCCGGCAGCGGCCTATACAGCAGCGCTTGGGCGGCAGTTTCATGCGAACGTTTATAATTTTGGTGTAAGCGGATACTTTATCCGTAAAGGAATTCTGAATGAGCTTGATGTTATGCCAAAGCCCTATATGGTCACGTTTGCTTACGGAACCAATGACTGGCATTTTGAAAAGGATTATACAGCCGATTTGCCGGAGGTGTTTGCAAAACTGCATGAAAAGTTCTCTGATGTGCCGGTTTTCGTCATTCTGCCGATTGCAAGAGCGGATGAGAAAACGGTTGTCAATAAACTGGGAACTTTAACACAGGTAAGAGAGACGATCGCTGCTGAAGCGGCGAAATATAATCATTTTTATGTACTGCGATGCGGCACACGAATCGATCCCTCTGCGGATTTATGCCCGGACGGGATACATCCGC
>CAJLFL010000259.1 GCA_905205855.1 uncultured Eubacteriales bacterium
GCAGCGGCTAAGACCTCTTTTTTACTTTTTCTGTATCACTTCACGCACAACCTTATAGGTTTGTATTACAAATGTCGGCATAAATGCAAGTACAATAATTTCCAATATATTTGTTCCTGAAAGCGCGGTAATCATAAACGCACCGTGCAGAGCCGGAATAAACAGCACTGCCGCCAAAAGAAGGGATCCGAGGAAAAATGCTCCTACACTGCTGGGGTTCGATTTAAAGCCAAGCTTAAATATTGAACCCTCTGCACGGCAATTAAATCCGTGGAACAATCTTGCCAGAGTAAGAACCGAAAAAGCCATTGTTGCTGCCATTCCATCGCCTCTGCTATAACCAATAAAATACCCCCATATAACAGCAGCACCTATAAGAAGCCCCTGAAAGGCTATAAGTCCCAGACTTTTTTTATTCAGAATCGACTCATTGGGATCACGCGGCGGATTATTGAGCAAATCACTCCGCACAGGTTCCATTCCTATAGCTATTGCAGGCAGGCTGTCTGTCAGCAGGTTTATAAACAGGAGATGCACAGCCAAAAACGGTACGGGCAAAGCTGCCAGCGAGGTATACAGCACGCATAAAATAGCCGCAAGATTGCCGGACAGCAGAAATATAATTGCATTCTTTATATTTGCATACACACCCCTGCCGTTTATAACCGCTTTAACTATTGTTGCAAAATTGTCATCAGTCAAAATCATAGATGAAGCGTCCTTTGCAACCTCAGTTCCGGTTATTCCCATAGCAACGCCTATATCAGCCTGTTTCAGCGCCGGTGCATCATTTACGCCGTCACCGGTCATAGATACGATTTTACCTTTTTTCTGCCATAAATCTACAATTCTTATTTTATGCTCAGGCGACACCCTTGCATAAACCTTTACTCTTTCAAGCTTGTCTGATAATTCTTCATCTGTCATCTTATCAAGCTCTGTTCCCTCAAGTGCAAGATCGCCCTCCTCCATTATTCCTATCTGAGCAGCTATTGCCGCAGCAGTAATTTTATGGTCGCCTGTTATCATTATTGTAGTTATGCCGCCGCGTTTTGCGTCTGCAACAGCAGAGATTGCCTCATCTCTCGGCGGATCCATCATTGATATTAAACCTACAAAGGTATATTCATCCTCATCATTATAATCTATTTCGTTCTTATTACCAAGCGACTTTATTGCAAAAGCCAGAACTCTCAATCCTTTTTCTGACATTTTTCTGTTTGCCGCTGTGATTTTCTTCTCCTCCTCGGCGCTCATAGGAATAACTCCGTCCTTTGTCAAAACAGAGTTTATTCTCGGCAGCATAACATCAACCGCACCTTTTGTGCAGATAATATTTTTTCCATCCATACTATGCACGGTACTCATAAGCTTTCTGTCCGAATCAAATGATAGTTCAGCTATACGCGGATGCTGGCTTCGGTACTGTGACGGAATAATGCCGAATTTTGACGCCATCTGCAAGAGTGCTGTTTCTGTCGGATCACCAATCTCACTTTCGCCCTCTATATCCGCATCATTTGCCAAAACAGCCGCTTTCAGCAGCATATAGTGCGCCTTGTTCTCCAGGTTCATACTTTCGCTGTCAAAAAAGTCGCCCGAAGCAAACATATCCTGAACAACCATACGGTTTTGTGTGAGCGTTCCCGTTTTATCTGAGCATATAACCGATACACAGCCGAGACTTTCAACTGATTTTAAATCCTTAACAACAGCATTTTCAGCTGCCATGGCGCGTGTACCAATCGCCAAAACTATAGTAACGATTGAACTGAGAGCCTCCGGAATAGCCGCAACCGCAAGCGCAACAGCAAAAAGCATCGCGTCAAGAAGTCCCATTTTATTATAAATAGAAAGTCCGAAAACCACAGCAGATACAATCATTATCATGATCGCCAGCTTTTTGCTAAAGTTGTCAAGGCTGACCTGAAGCGGCGTTTTCCGCTCCTCCGTGTGATTAAGCAGCTGGCCTATCTTGCCTATTTCGCTGTTCATCCATGTCCCTACCGCAACAGCTCACGCACGTCCGTATGTTACAAGCGAACCGGAATACACCATGTTTTTTCTGTCGCCGAGCGGTACGTTTTCACCGGCTATAATATCAGAACACTTTTCAACCGCCTCAGACTCACCTGTTAATGAGCTTTCGTTTACCTTTAATGAATAGTTTTCTATTATTCTTGCATCGGCAGTCACAAGATCGCCGGCCTCAAGCATAAGTATATCGCCCGGAACAATATCCTCTGACGGAATTTCTATTCTTTTGCCATCACGCAGTACCTTTGCACTCGGCGCTGAAAGTTTCTTAAGTCCCTCAAGTGATTTTTCTGCTTTAAAATGCTGAACCGTACCTAAAACAGCATTTAATATTATTACAGCAAAAATAACAACTGTACTTTCAATCTGTCCGGAAAACATTGATATAATTCCTGCAGCAATCAAAATAAATATCAGCAAATCCTTAAACTGGTCTAAAAAAACAGCCAACGGACTCATTTTTTCCTGCTCATCCAACAGGTTTTTTCCGTATTTTTGCTTTCGCTCCTCTGCCTGAGCCTCACTCAGTCCCTTCGGTGATGAATTTAC
>CAJLFL010000260.1 GCA_905205855.1 uncultured Eubacteriales bacterium
CGTTTTGAATGAAAATATGCCGGAATGTAACACATCTATTGTAATCCTACATTTTAAATAACTCATAAAAATTTATTCCCGGCGGCTTTGACAAATCATAAATAATCTGTTATACTTCTATAATATAAGTATAATGAATGAAAGGATGATTGATTTTGGACACGTTGCCCCCGCAACTGTTAACATTTATACTTGGAGCTGCTTTGGTTTTGGGTTTTCTTACCGCTCTTGCAAAGGCTGCAAGCATTGATATAAGCGATTCGCGCTTGACTGCAATGGCTGAGGAGGGTGGAAAAGCAAAAAGGCTTTCGGATTTGCTTGAACAGCCGTCGGAAATAATGGACGTACTCGGATTGTGCAGTGATTTCTTTGCATTTCTGTTTACGATAGTTTCTGTAACAGGCTTTTTCGGCAGGCTTGAGGCATTGCTTATGTATTTGGGAATGCCAAGCGGCACGGCATTGGGATTATTGACTCCGGTACTGTTCTCACTTTTGATTGTTTTTATCTATCAGGTGTTTTGGATTCTTGTACCGCAGAGGCTTGCTGCAAGATATTCGGAAAACACTGCGCTTGCTATGGTGGGTTATACGTCATTTATGGCAGCGGTCGGAAAACCGTTTTTGTGGCTGCCGGTGCATTTTTCAAACCTGATTGCAAGGATTTTCGGTGTGCGGCCTCATGATATGGAAGAGGAAGTGACGGAAGAAGAAATCCGCATGATGGTTGATATAGGCTCTGAAAGCGGTGCGATAGATGATGATGAAAAGGAAATGATACATAATATTTTTGAGCTGGATGATAAGCCGGTTGAGGATATTATGACTCATCGAACAGAGGCTTGTATTTTGTGGATGGAAGACAGCCCGGAGCAGTGGAAGGAATTTATAGATGAAACAAAGCATACAAGGTATCCTGTCTGTGATGAGGATATAGATAATGTAATCGGTGTGGTAAACACTCGTGATTTCTATAAATTTATGCTTGAGGGTGGCAGCAAAAGCAATATAAGATCAATCTTCAGAGAGCCGTATTTTGTGCCTGACAGTATGAAAGCGGATGAATTGTTTTCAAGAATGCAGCAAAAGAATACTCATTTGGTAATTGTTATGGATGAATACGGCGGATTCCTGGGACTTGTGACACAGGAGGATTTGCTTGAGGAGATTGTCGGAGAGCTTTCGAGCGAATATGACGAGCCGGCTGAGGAACACGATATAGAATATGTTGATGAAAACACATGGAAAATAAAAGGCTCTGCGGAAATTGAGGAGGTCGAAAAGGCTCTTAAAATTACAATTCCGGAGGGTGAATATAATACCTTTGCAGGGTTGGTTCTTGACGCAATAGAAACATTGCCGGAGGATGGCGAAACTGTTGAAACGGAGATTGGCCCTATGCAGATAAAGGTGACCTCCGTTGCAGAACATCGTATAGATGAGGCAATAGTATGCCTTAAAAATGATGTAGAAGAAAGTGAATAAGATAATGAAAAAGCCCGGAAAAGTCCGGGCTTTTTCGACGATAGGATGCTCGTTTGAGTATCGTCAAAGGATGTTAGCTAAAAAGATAGCACAGAAAGCGTTAGTCGAGAGATGGCGCAAAGAATAAAAGAGGAGCGTTAACGCTAAGATAGATAAAAAATGAATTAGAAAAGTATTGGCATACGTGTAAATGCGTGTTAAGATATAATCAAGAAGTGGGATAATGACATATAATGAACTAAAGAGACTGCTTAAAAAGAATAATTGTGAGCTTTATATCAACGGTGCCAATCGCAATATATGGATAAACAAAACAAACGGCAGGAAGTTTGTTATAGGACGGCACGGTTCACAAGAGGTCAAAACAGGAACATGTAAAGCAATTTTAAAACAGGCAGGTATTAAATAGTCTTTATCACACATAATACAGAGAGAGGTGACTAATATGTCAAAATATATTTATCCGGCAATTTTTCAAGAACAGAACAATGGTGGCTATACAGTTGTGTTTCCGGATATACCGGGTTGTATAACGCAAGGAGAAACTATTGACGAAAGCATAGAAATGGCAGAGGACGCACTGTGCTTAATGTTATATGACGCTGAGGTATCGGGAGAATCTATTCCCAAACCATCAAATCCCATTGATATAAAAACCGACAAAAATAGCTTTATTGCATTTGTAAATTGCGACACGTTTAAATACAGAAAACTCAAAAGTAATAAGGCTGTAAAGAAAACATTGACCGTTCCGCAATGGTTAGATGAACTTGCACAGTCGGAAAATATAAATTTTTCACAGGTTCTTCAAAATGCATTAAAAGAACAGCTTCATATTTCAAATACCAACTAAATCGGTCGAATTCAATAAGTTTATAAACAAGAAGGTTGCCTGATAATCAAAGTGTTGATAATTTATTTGAGGGAAATATAAAAGCAGGAATAAAACCAAGCAAAACAATTTATTGACAAAAGTAAACGCACTTAATATAATTTAACTGCGGATTTTATATCCGACACTTATTATGGATAGCAATACATATGTATTGCATCGCTTGCC
>CAJLFL010000261.1 GCA_905205855.1 uncultured Eubacteriales bacterium
CATAATGCCACCTTAATAAACTGAACCTTTATTATAAAATAATAGCATATATAAAATTCTGTGTCAATATATGCAGGGGATTGCTTTATGTATAAAAATGTGATAAACTACAATATGTTATTGTAGAAAAACAGGCAACCTCATCGAAATATTGCAAATTACACATGAATATTACGCGACATATATGCAACTCCACACGGGCGGATACGCGGCCGCCCCTACGAGGAGATAATTAACATTTCTGCATATGAAAAATGCAACGGGCAACCACATAGGATTGCCCCTACGAAATCAAATGTTACATAATGTTCAACATCACGTAGGGGCAGATATTATCTGCCCGCAAAATATTGAAAATATGCCGAAATTATGCTTTTCCGTCCGATTTAGATTGTCCTCCTTTGGCTCTGAAGGCTGCGGCGGCAAGAAGATCAGCCAGAGCAGTAAGATCGGCAGCAAGAATAGCGAGCTGATTTTCATCAAGGCAGTCTGCAAGATAATTTGCAATTAAAGTTAAAAAGTATAAGTCGGAATAATTATTCATGATAAGGCTCCTTTTTAATTATATATTATAATATGAGTAAAACAAGCTGTAAGAGAGGTTTTGGTTTTGAAAAAATCTGAGATTACCAGAAAAAGAATTTTAGACGCAGCAGAGGCAGAGTTTGCTGAAAAAGGGCTGTACGGCACGAGAGTTGACGAAATCGCTGCGCGTTCCGGTATGAATAAGAGAATGATGTATGTGTACTTCGGCAATAAAGAGGAACTTTATATGACGATACTGAAAACGGTATATTCGCGCCTGACCGAGTATGAAGAAAAGCTCTTTGCAAGCAGCAATACAGGCGTCGCGGCTGTACGTGACGTCATTATGCTCTACTGTGACTTTCTGAGCAATAACCCGTCATTTATAAAGCTTGTGCAGTGGGAAAACCTGATGGATGGCAGATATTTTGCAGAATCCGGCGCACCGGATTTAAAACGATCTGCTTTGGATATGATGAAAAGAGTTCTGCAAAAAGGTGTGGACGAGGGATGCTTCCGATCCGATATAGACATAGAGCAGACCGCTATATCAATGAATATGTTTTGCTTTTCCGCGTTTTCAAACATGTATACAATGAGTATGCTTCTCGGCAGGGATTTAAGCGCAGATGAGGAAATAAAAAAACGTGCGGAGCATATATCCGACGTTTTAATACGCTATATAACAGATAAATAAAAACTGTAACGCAAAAACAGCTGCTGCGAAATTCGCAGCAGCTGTTTTTAAGCACTTTATTATTCACTTTTTTCCGAATCAATCGGCTCACATATAACAAGTTCAACAGCCTTTGTAAGAACATCGGTATAGCTGTAAGAAACACGTCTGCCGTCCGGAGTATATTCACTGTGGGGGTCTAACTTAACAATAAAAATACTGGGATAAGTGCTTTCAATTACTCCTTCGCGTGTGACAGATTTCTTTCTGCCTTTTTTAGCGGTGAGCTTAACCTTTCTGCCGACATTGTCGGAAAGACTGGATTTAATTTTAACCAAATCGTTTTTTATATACAATCCCAACACCCCTCTATAATTATTATTTTTATTGTAACACAAATTTACGGTTTTGTAAATAGTTTAAGTCAAAAAAATTACATTTATTTAACAAAACAGTTACTGCTCAGATGCAAGATGCTGACGTTAATATGAAATCTTTTTTACACGGTATTTTGCAAAGCTTGTCTTACTGCGAATATCCGTAAAGGATTCGTCCCCGGACATAATCTGTAAATCAATTAAATCCTTGTCCGCTCTTGAAACGAGTTTGCTGCGGCTGTATGTTTTTGCAGGTATCACAAATAAATGCAGTTCTCTTTTTGACCAGTCATTTAAAATAAGAAACCACTTTTTGTTTAATACATTAAAAGACGGATTCGCCCAATAATTGTGCGAGTTTTTATTTTTTGATGAAAATGTAACGTTTTCGCCAATGCTCACGCCTTTACTCTTTAACAATACTATTGCCTTGTTTTTAGTCATTTTACTATGCTTATCATGTACCGATTCCGAAACAGATACACTTTCCTGCTCCGTATTGCCGGCTGCAGGTACACTGTTATCGTTAAATAAAAATGCGGCGCCTCTTTCACGTATAACACGTTTAAGCATTGTTCTGACCGCGATTGTAATATCTATTCCTATTTCGTCCAAGATAATCTCTGCCTCGCTGATTAACCGTTCATCATCAAAAATTAATTTCTTCAATTTGTTTAACCTCCTTTTCTAAGATATTTTTATAATAGCAAATCAAATATGATTTGTCAATATGTTTTTATTGATTATTTATGTTTTTATTAAATCATATTTTGATAATATTAAAATCTATGCCCTTACCACTGCATTTTTCCGCCATTTAGTCTTAATTTTCAAAAAAATTCAAACATATCAAAACAATATGTTTATACAAGCAAACAATAAAATAATCATAAAAATTCAAATAGAAAATAAAGGCGGTCAAGCATTCAAATTTGATTTTAAGAAGCAGCTTT
>CAJLFL010000262.1 GCA_905205855.1 uncultured Eubacteriales bacterium
AAGGGGAATTTACATGAAGCACTATATTAAAAAATTTCTGCTCATCTTTAGCATAACCCTTATAATCGGGCTGCTTGTTGCCGGCATCGCATTCGGCGGTGCGGTCATGGGATATTGGGGCGGCGCAGAAGGTCTGGATATTGACAGCCTTACTCTGCAGCAAAACTCCAATATTGTCTATACCGACAAAAAGACAGGCGAGGAGGTCGTCCTTCACTCGCTTTCTTCTAATGAAAACCGTGTTTGGGTTGACATTGACAAAACACCGGTATATCTCCAAAATGCTTTTGTTTCCATTGAGGACGAGCGCTTTTATGACCACAACGGATTTGATATAAAGCGCACCGCAAAAGCCACCTTTACATGGCTTGGCAATAAAATTACCGGTAAATCCGGTTCTGCCTCCTTAGGCGGAAGTACGATAACGCAGCAGCTTATTAAAAACATAACCGGTGATAATGACCAAACTCCGGCACGTAAAATCCAGGAAATTTCAAGAGCTGTTTCTCTTGAAAAGCAAATGGATAAAGACCAGATTCTTGAGCTTTATCTCAACTGTATCTATCTGTCGCACGGCTGCAACGGCGTACAGACCGCGTCACGTACTTATTTCGGCAAGGACGTTTCTCAGCTTTCTCTTGCAGAATGTGCTTCCATTGCCGCTATAACACAGCACCCATCGCTTTATGATCCTATTGATAATCCTGAAAAAAATACCGAACGCCGCAATGTGGTTCTCGGCAAAATGCTTGAGCTTGGCTATATATCACAGGACGAGTACAACAGTGCCGCATCAGAGGTTCTTAAAACCGTTGACAGCAGCGCCTCCGGTTCAGACAGCGACAAAACAGGCGCAACATCATATTTTGTAGACCAGGTTATTCTCGACGTATTAAGAGATTTGCAAAATCAAGGCTATTCCAAAGCGCTTGCAAACAGAATACTTTACTCCGGCGGTGTAAAAATCTATACAGACTATGATCCGGAAGTGCAGGGTATCGTTGAGGAATACTATAAAAACACGAAGAATTTTCCGGACAGCAGCGCCCAGTCGGCTATTGTGGTTATTGACACAAAGACCGGGCGTATTGCAGGAATAGCCGGAGGCATAGGCGAAAAAGAAGGGAGCCTTACTCTGAACAGAGCAACAAGCCCGCGTCAGCCGGGTTCGAGTATAAAGCCGATTTCCGTATATGCCCCCGCCATTGACAATGGGACAATCGCCCCCGGTTCCGTTATTGAGGATAAGGCTAAATCCTATAATGGCTGGACGCCGCGAAACTCAGACTATAAATACAGAGGGCCCGTGGACATCAGACGTGCCGTAAGAACATCTCTTAACACTGTACCCGTAGAGATTCTTTCCAAAATGGGAGTTCAGACAAGCTATGATTTTCTCACAAAAAAGCTTGGCATTTCAACATTGGTTGAATCACGTGAAATTAACGGACAAATCTTTACCGATTTAGGCTATTCTCAGCTTGCACTCGGCGGTCTGACAGACGGAGCAACAACACTTGAAATGGCAGCGGCATATTGCATCTTCCCCAACGAGGGTGTTTATAACCGTCCATATACCTATACAGAGGTAAAGGATAAAGACGGTAATGTAATAGTCGCTTCAGACCGAACCTCGCATGAAGCAATAAGCTCCTCCACAGCATATATAATGAGCCAGATGCTTAAAGAGGTTGTAGACAGCGGCACAGGTGTCGGCGCAGCTGTTTCAAGCGGAAACTTTACTGCAGGTAAAACAGGTTCTACAACCGAGAACAAGGATCGTTGGTTTGTCGGCTTTACGCCAAACTATGCAGCGGCAATCTGGTACGGATATGACACACCTAAGGAAATAAACTTATCATATAACCCCTGTGTGCCCGTATTTCGAAATATAATGAGCAAAGTAGACAAAACCGCCGCAAGCAAAGGCTCGATAACAAAACCATCTGGGGTTGTCCAAATAAATTATTGTTCATACACAGGTATGCGTGCGACCTCAAATTGCCCGTCATTCAGCTACTATGGCGTCTCTGATAATATGCCTAAGTATTGCACCGGCAAACACTCCGGTGTGACGGTAAACAATGATATAAAGAGTGAAGATGATTCCGATGACGATGACGAGGATGAAGATACCTCGGATAATTCTTCAAAATCAACCTCTAAACCGTCATCAACAAGCAAAACTACAAATTCCGGTTCATCCGGAAGCGCCTCCGGCGGTACGTCCTCAGGCAGTTCCTCAGGCTCGTCCGGCACCTCCGGCAGTTCATCCTCAAGCTCGTCCTCAAGCTCGTCCTCAGGTTCGAGCGGCGATCTGATTGAATAGTAATTGATAGGGCGGTAATTTATAAAAAATTACCGCCTTAATTCATTAAAAGTATTGACAGAATTCAAAAAAAGTGATATAATATTTTCGTTCGTTTTTAGGGGTATAGCTCAGTTGGTAGAGCAGCGGTCTCCAAAACCGCGTGCCGGGAGTTCGAGTCTCTCTACCCCTGCCA
>CAJLFL010000263.1 GCA_905205855.1 uncultured Eubacteriales bacterium
TGATTTCATTTTACTGCAATCCTTTTTTAACATTATTATTCAACAGTTACTGACTTAGCAAGATTTCTGGGTTTATCTATGTCCAATCCCTTTAATGAAGCAACGTAATACGAGAACAACTGAAGCGGAAGAACGACTTCAGACGGCATTACAAGCTCATTGCATTTGGGAACATATATAACATAATCAGCCTCATGCTCAATAGCTGTATTACCTTCCTCGGCAACCGCAATGACAACTGCTCCGCGCGCTTTAACTTCTTTGATATTACTCAGCATTTTATCATACAATTCACGTACAGTACAAAGTGCAACAACAACCGTTCCGGGTTCTATAAGAGCTATCGTACCATGTTTTAATTCACCTGCCGCGTATGCCTCAGAATGAATATAAGAAATCTCTTTAAGCTTAAGAGAGCCCTCCAATGCGACCGCATAATCTAAAGTACGGCCAAGGAAAAATACGCTCTTGCTGTTATAATGCTGCGAAGCAATAAACTGTATTTCCCCCTTATCATCAAGTATCTTTTCAATATTATCAGGCAGCTTTTCAAGTGCATCAATATATATTGCAAGTTCATCACTTGAAAGTATTTCAAGTGTCTGCGCTACATACAACGCAAAAAGATATATAGCCGTAAGCTGTGTACTGTACGCCTTTGTTGTGGCGACAGCAATTTCCGGTCCTGCCCATGTATACAAAACATCATCCGCTTCACGCGCAATGGCACTTCCGACCGCGTTGACAATAGCAAATATACGCGAGCCAAGTCTTTGTGCCTCACGCATTGCCGCAATAGTATCCGCTGTTTCACCCGACTGGCTTATTACAATAGTCAATGTTTTATCATTAACTATAGGGTTCATGTATCTGAACTCAGACGCAACAGATACTTCAACCGGTATTCTAAGCATTTTTTCTATGATATACTTTCCCACAACGCCTACATGATATGCACTGCCGCAGGCAACAATATAAATTTTATCAATATTTTTAAGATAATCTGCTGTCAGAGAAATATCATCAAGAACTATCTTTCCGTCTTTAATTCTTGGGCAGATTGTATCATTTAAAGCGCGCGGCTGTTCCATAATCTCTTTAAACATAAAATGTTCATAACCGCCTTTTTCTGCTGCAGATATATCCCAATTAACTTTGTATACTTCTTTTTCTATTTCCTCATGGTCAGTGTCATATATTTTGACATTATCTTTTGATAAAACAACAATCTCACTGTTTTCAAGAAAATATACATCACGCGTATGACTAAGTATAGCCGGTATATCTGATGCTATAAAGTTCTCTCCGTTTCCAAGTCCAACTATCAACGGAGCTTCTCTGCGTACCGCAACAAAACTGTCAGGACTGTCAGCAGACATAATTCCAAGTGCATACGAACCTTCTAATTTATTTGTAACTTTTATTACCGTATTAACTAAATATCCGTCATAATAATACTCAACCAAATGTGCTATTATCTCTGTATCAGTTTCAGAGATAAATTTTGCACCTTTTTTAGCTAAATATTCACGCAGTTGAATATAATTCTCTATTATACCGTTATGTACAACGGCAAATCTTCCTGAACTGCTCAAATGCGGATGTGCATTAGTATCAGACGGCTCACCATGAGTTGCCCATCTTGTATGACCTATCCCCATAGTTCCGTTTATACTTTTTCCGCCATCAATCTTTTCGCTCAGAACAGACAATCTTCCCTTTGATTTTTGTACCTCAATCCCCTCAGAGGTCATTACGGCAACACCGGCGGAATCATAACCGCGATATTCCAACTTACTCAATCCATCAAGAAGTACAGGCGCTGCTTGTTTTTTTCCTACATAACCAACAATTCCACACATTATAATCTCCATTCTGCCGCCATGCATCGGCTTCTGCTTTTATTATATCTCTTATCAGCATGATTTTTATAAGAGAATTTCCCAAAATCCATATACAATATTTTGGGATTGATAAACCATGCAACCCACACGGTTAACCAACTAAATGCTTTTATGCTCTGTATGATACCAGGATTTATCTTTAATGGATATCATCCCTAAAATCGTAATAGGTATCCAACTTAAAATGTAAATAATAAAACCAAAAATATTCAATAAAAATTTCGCACTAAGCTTTTTATCAGTCAATAATCCGCAAATAACAGCAAATAATGTTCCAAAAACATATATGTTCAGCAAAAACAAATTCAACGGATTGATCCATAATAAAAACAAACTGTTATGCGTAATACTTGCTAAATTCATAATTGCTATAAAATCAACAATCAAAAAGAATATCCAACACAGCGGCATCATAAAATCACTTATTAGCATAAATAAATCAGAAAAATGACCAATCTTTAAAAGCTTTAAAAAATATTTTTTTAAAACAAAACTATTGCCTCGTGCCCAGCGTTTACGTTGTTTAACAGAAGCTTTAAAGCTTTTGGGCTTTTTATCATATACAACCGCTTTAGGCGCATAACCGATTCTTATATT
>CAJLFL010000264.1 GCA_905205855.1 uncultured Eubacteriales bacterium
TATAAATATGGGTCGAGACATTTCTGGTGTATAGGATATTATTTGGACACAGTATAAAAAAACAAAAAGATAATATCAGAATATATCAGAAACCAATTAGAAGAGGATTATGCAACAGACCAAATAAGCATAAAGGAATTTACAGACCCGTTTACGGGTAGCAAGAAAAAGTAGGCAAAAAAGACAGCCGCACGTGAGCGGCTGCCTGTGATAGTAATGCGGTGACAGACTTTCAATGCCTCTTTTAGAGGTTAAGCCTGTAATAGCCCCTTATAGGGGCAGTGCAAACCATCAGTTTACTGGTGGTTATGATTTTGGCATGTTATGGCATACGACTGTGGTGTATACTTTTTGTGTAGCCGAAAAAAATACAGGATTGTGAGTATATTGCAGCAAAAATCAAACGGAGGAATAAGTTATGGAATACATACCTGAGATAGTAATAGGCATACTTTCATGCATAGGGACGCTGATAGGAAGTCTGACAGGGATTCATAAGGCAAATGAGCTGACAAACTATCGGATAAAGCAGCTTGAAAGCAAGGTAAACAAGCATAATAATCTGATAGAGCGGACCTATAATATCGAACAGCAGATAGCGGTGCTCGATAACCGCGAAAAGGTAACCGAACACAGGCTGTCGGATTTGGAAAATAAATAACAGGAAAGGGGAAATTATATGAATAAAATGAATGTAACAACCGGAACAATAGCAAGAACAATAATACTTGCACTTGCGCTTGTCAATCAGATACTTACAGCAACGGGTCACGGGATAATAAATATATCGGATGATGATGTAAATACACTGATTTCAACTATATTTACGGTGGTTTCAGCCGTTGCCGCGTGGTGGAAGAATAACAGCTTTACTCAGTCTGCATTAAAGGCAGATGAAGTCATGAGGGAGGACAAGCTATGCGGACGGTAAGACAGATTAAGCATAACAGATCGGACAGAAACGGAAGCGCAATAAAGTACATAGTTATTCATGATACGGGAAACTTTTCGCGCGGAGCAAATGCAAATGCACATTTTGAATATTTCAATAACGGCAACAGAGGCTCATCTGCGGATTTTTTTGTGGATGACACACAAGTACTTTGTGTAAACGATTATTACAAATACTATACATGGCATTGCGGTGACGGTCGCGGAAAATACGGAGTTACAAATTCAAATTCTGTGGGCGTTGAGTTTTGTGTAAACGCCGGTTCTGACAGAGCGGAAACACTTAAAAAGACAGTACGGCTTGTACGTGAACTTATGAACGAGCTTAGTATTCCGATAGAGCGTGTTGTCCGGCACTATGATGCAAGCCGGAAAAACTGTCCGCAAAGCATGAGAAAAAATGATTGGGCAGAATGGTTTGAATTTAAGGAATGTCTGAAAGGAGATAGCTTAACTATGTCACAATATGATGAACTTAAAAGCAGGATAGATGAACTGAACAAGAAACTGGATAAGCTGATAAATCCGATGATTTATAACTATATAGACGATAATATGCCGGAGTGGGCACATAAATCAGTCAAATGGGCAGTTGATAACGGTATAATCAAAGGTGATGGCAGCGGCTTAAATCTTGACGACAAGGATTTAAGGTATATAACGATTTTGTATAGGCTAAAGAGCTTATGTAAAACAAATAATTAAACATGTTTGTTTTGTACGGACGGTCCTGAGTGACCGTCTTTTTTTATATTTATTTAATAAATATTTTATAATATACATATTTACAAAATTTGCTGGGTGTAGTACAATAAAATACAAAAAATAAGATATAAAACGTGATTCGGAGGGATTGTTATGAAAATAAAAAGAATTATGGCGGCGAGTATTGCAGCGGCGCTGATGCTGACAAATACAGCATTTGCATCTGATATGTACGCTACCCGCGGTGAGGCGGCTCAGATGCTTTTAAATGCAGCTGACGATTATAATCCGAATGTTAAATATTCAGATATAATAAAAGGATATGGCGGTGACGGAGAACTTCATGAGGACTGGAATATAAATCGTGCCGAGGTTCTTGTTATGCTGTCGCGTGCCTTCGGAGAGCTTCCGCAGCTTTCGGGACACAATGAGCGTGTTGCACTTAAAAGCGACAGTTTTAACGATATTCCCGACTGGGCAGAGGAAGAGCTTAAGCCTATACTTGATGCAGGTATAGCCGCAGGAACGGATGAGGGCGTTTTTTCACCGTATGATGATGTAACAAAGGAACAATTAGAGTTGTTTATAAAACGTACCTATGCGCTTTTTGGGACGAACGAAAAGGATGATTTTTATGCTGCTGTAAATAAAAATACTTTAAACAAGCTTGAAATCAAACCCGGACGCATGATAGCCGGAACGCTGTATGATTTACAGGATATCAGCACGGATAATGTGAACAGTATTATAAAGGATGTCATAGAAAAGTGCGGTGAAAATGGCAGCAAGGAACAGAAAATGACAGATTTCTATAAAAATATTC
>CAJLFL010000265.1 GCA_905205855.1 uncultured Eubacteriales bacterium
TATGGGCTTCAATTATCAGCTTTGTGGATGTCAATCAGTGGATGAAATGATCCACCGAAAACTTTTTAAGCTTTCCGTTGTATAAAAACGCCGCCGCTTTGTCTATTGACTTTTCAATCTTCTTTCCGCGTTCATCAGTGTATGTCAGCTTTGTTTCTTTGAGCCCCTGCAAATCATCTGTATCAACCGCCAAGACGCTTGTTTGGTCATTATCGGTCATATATACCATTGTGTATATGCCGTTGCTTTCTTTATAATAATAGTCAACATTGTGACCTATCATATCAAAAAAGCCGGTGTCCGATTTATACTGTCTGTCGTCAATACGGACGCTACCCCATTCGCAGCCCTCTGCCGAATATATTGAAGTAACAGGATTTGCCTCGACAATTCCGCTTCCGTATTCTATATCAAAAGCTATAGTCAAAAGCGGCTCGTGCTGTCCGTATTTAACAGTATCACCAAAGCGTTCCGGCTCCATCACATTGGTAAACATAGCATTATACATCATTTTTATTAAATCGGAATATATAAGCTTTTCACCATACACAGCTTTGACGCCGTCGGTTATCCCAATTCTGTTTGCCATGACCTCGGCTGAAATGCTCCCCTCTTTTGCAATTCTGCCGTAGCCGAGAAGATTTACCAGCAGCTGCGCTGCATCGCCTACCGTTGCATAATCATCCGGATTAAGCTTTGCGGAATTATCCGTCAGATACCCAAGCTTATACGCTGTGACTACTGCGCTGTAATACTTTGAATCCGTATTTATGTCATCATACGGAAGCTGTACCTTTTCCGCTGTCATGGTTTCCGCATAACCGCTGAGGACTACAGCGCGTTCTATCAATTCGCCGCGCTTTACTGCCGTTTTCTGACTTCTTATATCACCGTTTATCACACCCAGAGCCGACATTGTTGCCGCATATTTTTCAACCGCCGAATCCGTTTCATCCTTGACAGAAGATACTGCGGCAGCCGGACTGCATACGCAAAAGCAAAGCATTGATATAAGTACCGCTATGGCAGCAATACGTTTTTTCATATTCATCATCCTTTCCGACTGTCTGAAGCTATTTTACGTTTTTTGTCATAACAGCAATCATTTTTGCCGCTTCTGCCCTTACGGCATTGTCATGCGGTCTGAACCTTCCGTTCTCATCGCCGTTTATTACGCCTGCCGACTGCAAAGCCTCGGTTGCCTCACGTGCATAACTGTCTATATCCGCGCTGTCGGCAAACTCTTTCACTTCGGCAGCCGTATCTGTGCTTATATTGCATACCTGCGCCGCTCTGTGTAAAATTGCAGCAATTTCCTGGCGTGTTATATTTCTTCCCACGCCAAAGTTTCCGTCTTCATATCCGTTTATAATTCCTTTGTCGTATGCCGAGGAAACAAAGCTGTAAAACCAGTCGGATTCATTCACATCCGAAAAGCTGCATTTTGCATCGTTGTTTTGTATTTTAAACGCGCATACAACCAGCTTGATAAGTTCTTCCCTGGTAATCGAATCCCCCGGTCTGAAGCGTTTATCTGCCGCAGGTGATATAACGGATGCTTTATACAAATCATTTATATAACTCTCTGCCCATTCATAACCGTTTAAATCCTCAAACGGTTTAGCCGGCTCGGTGTTTTCCGACGGTTTTACCTCGGCAGATACAGGGAAACTGTTTGTTCCGCCGCCGATTCCGCCGCCACCGCCACCGCCGCCGGCAGGTGTACCTGTGTTGGAACTTCCGCCGCTTTGCGGTATAGCAGATTTAAAGGCTTTTCTGAAAGCGTCTATTGTCTTAAACGGCGCGCTTTGCATAATATCCTTGCAGATTTTGCCGCGTTGACCCTCGGTCATTTTGCTGTATGAATAATATTCCGATATGCCATAAAGCAGCATTGCACTGTTTTCGGTTATATAATCATCAGCCTCTGTCCAGTCTTTGGTGTTAAGATTTGTCACCAAATCCAAAGCCTTTGTGATTGTGTCCAAAACCTCGCTGTAATTCCATCCTCCGGACGGTTTTTGTTCATACAGCAGCACTGAGGCATTATCCATGTCATCCGATGTCATTTCGGTCAGTTCCATTTCCGAAGCATAGCTTTTCAGCACAGCTTTTACCGCCGCGGCGGAGACTGCCTTATTTATCTTATTTTCTATGCTTTCTCTGGTACCGCTGCTGAGATAATACACCTCGCACTTTGTTTTTTCATCAGCGCCCCTGCCAAAAATTTCAGCCTTGTAGGTTCCGCTTGCAGCAGATGAACCTATTTTGACAGAATACGCAAATGTACCGTCATCACTTGTCTTTATCTGATTAAGATTCACTACTGTACCTTTCGGATCAGACAGCTTTACCGTCACGGCGCCGCTTGAAGAAAGTCCGCTTTTGCCGCTTATCAGTATATTATCGCCGTCCTTGCTTGCCTCGGCAAAAATCAGCCTTTTTTCAATACTTCCCGACTTTTCT
>CAJLFL010000266.1 GCA_905205855.1 uncultured Eubacteriales bacterium
TAATTTTTTCGCTGTGGGTGAGTTCGGCGAATGCCTGAACCATCAATCTGAACTCATCGGCACTACCAAAAAGTTCACGCATCTCTATTGTGAAGATGCGTTCACGTAAGGCCTCGAACACATCGTCTTCTGTGTACCAATAAACAATATTTTTAGTCATTGCTTTTACCTCCAATCTTCTTTTTTATCCATGCCTGAAATTCTTCCTTGGGAACTACGAAACGGTTTCCAATTCTCACTGCAGGGAAGTCTTTTTCGTGCATGAGTTCATAGGCGGTGGACGATGCCACGCCAAGTGTTTTTGCTACCAAGTCTGCGTTTAAGAACAGCGGTAGCTCATCATACGATTTAATTTGTGAGTTCTTCATTTTTGTATCAATCCCTTATAATTTATTTGACTCTTTTATTTGAAAACGCAGAGCCTGCGTTTTGTTTTCTACCGCTGTATTGAGATTTACAGCGGAGTGTTGTCTGCAATGAGCACCTGTCATCGCTCCTTTCCTGAATAGTAAATTTGCCCCTACCTTAAAAGTGGGGGCAGTATCCATATTGCGTATTATTAGGTTTTGTGATATACTGAAAATAAATCGGGGTGAAATAGATGCAGGTTAAATATCAGATTTTCAGATTGTCAGCGAAAAGTTTAATGGGATACACTGAAAACAGTGGGCGTACTACTTTTGAATGCAGATATAAGCTCTCCAAACCTCAAACCGACAAATGCAAGATATATACTGCAACACATGAGCAGGAAGATAATGCATTGTTCTTTCAGATAATGTGTCAGCTGCACGGTGAGAATTTCAAAACACCTACCGATAAAAAATTAATAACCGACCTTTCAGATATTATTTGCATCGTAGATTTTGAAGGCATCTTTGACCGAAATTCATCATCACAAAAATATGCCGACATGCAGAACAAAGCAAAGAGTATGTTTTCCGAAGACGGAATTGGTTTGGATTTGGGTGCAGGATATTATAGGTATTTTCCTTTTGAACGCTCGGCAAGTATGAGCCGTAAATCTCAGCTGACATTTATTCGTGATGACTTTTATTATCCTGTCCGTAAGCGTATTATGATGGGTATGGAGCTTGAGACATGTCAGTTGTCTAAGCTCTACGCATACAACGGACTGATGCTTTCAAGCGGTAAGCGTGTAGATAATATAAATATAGATAAGCCGAACCGAGTTATTGTAATAGACAATCCCGAGTATACCCTGAAAGATGTTCCGGTCATTACCGTTAAGGACGTAACCGGTGAAGGCAATGTTCGCAAATATGAGCGAGTGGAAACGGTTGATGATGTAACCATTACCGCCTTTGACGGTGAAGGTCTTATTTCAAAGGAATACGCAAAGAAATTGGACGAGGCATTCTGCGGTGAGCATATACATACCTCGTTTCAAATTCGGATGCCCTATGTCAAGGGTATGCTTCATCAGGTGGATTTTAAGGTTTTTTTATCCTCTGCCGGCGTTGAAACCATAACAGATATTTACGGTAAAACACATTCCGTTTATGATGTGGATATTATTCTTACCAAGAGTATGTTTAAAGGTTACAGTTGGCTGAAAGAATCAAATATGACTTGGGAAGATTATTGGAATGCTTTCCGCAAATATAACCACGCTTTATATATCACCAATGTGAGCAATGTCATACCGAAGGAGCACACAGAGCTTAACTATCAATTTATAAGCACCCTTGACATAAGTGATAATGAGTTCCGCCCTGCAGATTTACCGGACGGTTGGGATCATTCTCCGTATGATGATGGGCGCGAGTGGCTCACAAAAAGAACCGAGGCCGAATATTATAATCTTTGCTGTGATGAAGAATACCGCCTTAATTATTTTCTAAAAGTATTGGGTATTCGCGGTTATGATAAAAGCAGTCGGCGGTATAAACTTGCTCGGATATTAAAGAAAAACCCGTTATTTATAAACGAGTCTGTCTATCACGATGAACTGAAAACTCGGGCGGATAAAATTTGTGATAACTATGCTATCGGTACTATTCTGGTTGAGGGTGACAACCGTTTCCTTTCGGGAGACCTGATAGAGTTTTTATACTGGCTTTTAAATGACGATCGTAAAAAGAAAAAGAGCCACCGTGTGTTTGACACAGTGGCAAAGAAAAATAAATTACAGCCCTTTTCATTTCACGCTTCGGGTTCAAAATACAAAAGCGGACAGGTTTGCACACTTCTTCGCAATCCCCATATTGCTCGAAACGAAGAGGTGCAGCTGCGCGTTCATACCGAATTTGTTAAAAGAGATAATATGCGCAACTACTATCTTAAACAGCTCACGGATGTTGTTATGATAGATCCTCGCATTCTTGCAGCCGAGCGTTTGGGCGGTGCCGATTATGACGGAGATATGATTCGTACTATTTCCGATCCGCTTGTTAATGAATGC
>CAJLFL010000267.1 GCA_905205855.1 uncultured Eubacteriales bacterium
AGATAAATGTTGGTTTTGCAACTATAGTTTTGAATCAGTAAACCGCCGTAGTACAAGCGTATACGGCGGTTTGTTTTCTTTATGTACGGCGAACATCAGACGGACTGCAGTCGTAACGTTTTTTAAATGCTCTTGAAAAAACAGGATATGAACCAAAGCCCGAATTAAAGCATATGTTTGTAATCGGTAAATCAGTAGAAATCAGCAGATTGTGTGCATATGACAGTCTTATTGAATTTATATAATCAACGGTGCTCATGCCGAAAATGTTTTTAAACTGAGAGCAGAAATAGTTTTTGCTAAGACACGCCTCTTCGGCAAGTCTATCAAGAGAGATATTGCAGCGAAAGTTACGTTTTATATACAGAATTGTTTTATAAATGCTCCTGTTTGACTGCAGCGTATGAGGCTTGATTTCTGCGGTACGCAGAATAATCATCATAACACATTCACATAGATTTTTAATATATCCGATATTTAAGCCATCGGTATTATATGCTTTTATCATCAATTCAAAAATGGATAAAATACTATTATAATCTTCATTGCTCAGTTTGTAAAACACAGCCTTATCCGACTCGGTAAGGTTATAAAGCAGTTGCGTTGAAACCGCCTGTTCGGAAAACATAATACTCATGTATTCAAGCGGCTCGGTTATTCTAAGTGAATGAAAATCAGACGGTTTAAGAAGATAAATATCCCCTTTTCCGATTTCGTAGGAGTACCCGTTTATTGTATGCAAGGCTTTGCCGGATAAAATAAATTCAATTTCAAAAAAATCATGCGTATGCGTTTCAAAGTCACGGGTAAGCTTTCTTTTAGACACATTGATTCCTGTGTTTTCATTTATTTCGTATTTCTTTTCAAGAAAAATATTTTTATTCATTTTCTCTCCTCCAGTATAATAATTATAACATTTTTGCTTGTTTGTTTCAACTGTAAATCGTAATATTTGCAATGTTTTTGTGTAAAAACGTATTGTCTAACTTCAAAAATCTGTTATAATGACATTAAAAAATGGAGGAGGTAATCAAAATGCTTGCAGGGATAGATATAGGCGGTACAAAATGTGCGGTAACAATTGGAAATATTAAAGATGAAGCTGTGGAAATTATAAATAAAATTAAGTTTAAAACCTCTGAGTATTCAAATCCTTATGATGTGCTCGAACGATTGGCAGATGAGCTTGAAAAAATGCAGCGTGAAGGAATTGAAGCGATAGGGATAAGCTGCGGAGGACCGCTTGACTCCAAAAACGGAGTAATAATGTCACCGCCGAACCTTCCCGGATGGGATAATATCAGTGTTAAAAACTTTTTTGAGGAAAGATTTAAAGCTAAAACATTTTTACAGAATGATGCTGATGCCTGCGCTGTTGCTGAATGGAAATTCGGTGCGGCAAAAGGACTTGAAAATGTTATATTTCTGACATTTGGTACAGGACTCGGCGCCGGACTGATATTAAACGGCAGATTATATTCCGGAACAAATTCTATGGCGGGCGAAGTCGGTCACATCCGTTTAAGCGAATTTGGCGCAGTCGGATACGGAAAAACCGGCTCAGCGGAGGGATTTTGCAGCGGCGGCGGAATTGCTCAGATAGGCAGAAACAAGGCTTTGGAGCTTTTGCAAATTGGAAAAGACTGTTTGTTCTGCAGGTCATATGACGAGCTTGATAAAATAACTGCCGAAACAATTGCAAGAGCAGCAAATTCCGGTGATTTATGCGCGTTGGAGGTATATCGTATCAGCGGCAGAAAGCTTGGCGAATTGTTGTCTGTATTGATTGATTTGCTTAATCCGCAGATGATAGTTGTAGGTTCTGTTTATACGCGCAGCTCACATCTTATGCAGGCGGAAATGACCAAAGTGATTGAGTCGGAAACACTTGCGGTACCGCGCAAAAACTGCATAATATCAAAAGCTGTATTAAGTGATTCGATAGGTGATTACGCGGCAATTTCTGCTGCGTATTACGGGATTAAGGGGTGAATATATGATTACGAATAAAATGAGTTTAAACGGCAGCTGGGAGCTTTTTTACTATAAACATGATGATTACAATGTAAGTTTGCCGAGCGGACTTTTCGGTATACCGTCTGTAAAGGCAGCAGTTCCGGGAAATGTAGAGCTTGACCTTGCCGAAGCCGAAATAATATCAAAAGAATTGTTTAAGGGGATAGCAACTCAGGAAAATCAAAAGTTTGAGGATTATCACTGGTGGTATAAAAGAGAAATGAAGTATGAAAATAACGGCAGCGGCAGAATAATTCTTAAATTTAATGCGGTTGACTGCATTGCGGAATACTTTATAAACGATACAAAAAGCGGAGAATCCAATAACGCATTTATTCCTGTTGAATTTGACATAAGCGATTACATTGGAAAAAACGGCACGGATTATATATATGTTCAT